>JACCSE010000108.1 GCA_013813145.1 Gemmatimonadales bacterium | reverse complement strand
GAAGCCACCCGTCGCTCGCGGAGCGCGTCGAGTTCGCCAACCGCTATCGTCCTCCACCGCGCGCCCCCGGCCCTTGAGGTGGGCCTGTGTCCTTTGTCACCGCCGCACAGGGGACTACGCCCCGATATAGGCACTCACCCTTCCGCCATGGAGGAGTTCATGAGGATTCCGATGGCAGCCGGTCTGGTTATCTCTTCGCTAACTCTCGCCGCCTGTGGCGGCGGGCGCTCGGTCGAGATCAACCCCCAGGAGGAGATGGTCGGCACCCGCTGGAACGCCACGCTGGCGACACCGGCGGAGCTGGTGGGAGCGACGCAGGTGAGAGGCACCGGGTGGATGGTGGCGGCCGATCAGGACTCCGACGAGACCCGGGCCCAGGTGACGATCATGAATGCCGTGCCCGGTGGGGAGCATCCCTGGCACGTGCACGTGGGGCGGTGCGGAAACGATCAAGGCATCTTCGGGCCGCCGGAGGCCTACGACCCGCTCAGTGTCGGCGGCAACGGCCAGGCCGAATCCACCGCGGAGCTGCCGGTCCCGGTGCCGACCTCGGGACAGTATTCTATCAACGTCCACGCGTCGCCCAACAACATGGGAACGATCGTGGCCTGTGGGAACCTCGCGCCGCCGTCGAGGTAGCAACGGGGCGGCGGGGGCAGCGGGGCGTTAACAGCACACCGCTACTTCATCCCGAGCGCAGCGAGGGATCTTCTCACCGGGGTTCGATGCCCGCGAAGAAGATCCCTCGCTGTGCCGCCCTGCCCCCCCTGCCCCGCTATCCATCATCGCGGCTCTCCGATTTCGACCGGGAGGTCGGGCCGGGAGCCCCACTCGGTCCAGGCGCCGTCATAGAGCGCGGCGTCGTCATGGCCGAGCAGGTGCAGGGCGTGAATGAGCGCGCAGGCGCTCACCCCGCTACCGCAGGTGGCGATAAGCGGGCGATCGAGATTCAGTCCTGCCGCCTCGATTCGGCGTCGGAGCCGCTCCGGCGGCAGAACAGTGCCGTCATCGGCCAGGAGTTCCTGGAAGGGCAGGCTTCTGCTGCCGGGGATGTGGCCGCCGCGGAGGCCCGGGCGCGGCTCCGCCTCAAGACCGGCAAAGCGCGCGGCCGACCGCGTGTCCGCAAGCTGCGCCGTGCCACGACGGAGCGCCTCGTGGACCGCGGCCGCGTCGCATACCCCGCCCAGGCCCTTTCGCGCGGTAAACCGTCCGCGGGGACGGCGCACTGCTCCGCTCTCGAGCGGGAGTCCCTCGCGCCTCCATTTCTGAATACCGCCGTCGAGCACCGCGGTGCGCTCGTGACCCGCCATCCGGAACGTCCACCATACTCTCGGCGCGCTCAGGTTGGCGCCGGAGCCGTCGTACACCACCAGATCTTCGCCGTCGCTGAGCCCGAGGTCGCTCATTCGCTCGGCGAACGCGGCCAGGGGCGGGACCATGTGGGGGAGGGTGGAGCGCGCGTCGCTGCTGGCGTCGAGGTCGAAGAAAACCGCCCCCGGGATGTGCCCGGCTTGGTGCTCCACCGCGGCGTCACGACCGCTGTTCGGCAGATACCAGGAGCCGTCCACGACGGCGAGCCCCGGCCGGTCGACCCGCGTGGCCAGCCACTCGGTCGAGACCAACGGAGGCAGCGGCTCGGTCACGGGATCAGGAGCACCTTGCCGGTGGTGCGCCGGCCCTCCAGCTCGCGATGCGCTTCCGCCGCGTCGCCCAGCGGGAACTCGCGCCCGACGCGCACTCGCAGCGAGCCGTCCGCCACCCAGCCGAGCACCTGGCCGGCGCGCTTCAGCAACTCGGCGCGGGACGCCGTATAGTGAGCCAGCGTGGGACGGGTGATGAAGAGCGAGCCTTTCTGGTTGAGGAGCTGGGGATCCAGCGGGTCCACCGGCCCGCTGGATTGCCCGTAGAGAACCAGCATGCCCCGCGGAGCGAGACAGTCGAATCCCCCGAGGAAAGTGGTGCGTCCCACCGAGTCGTACACCACCTGAACACCGGCCCCACCGGTGAGCCGCTTCACCGCGGCCACGAAGTCCTCGCGGGTATAGAGGATCACCTCGGCCGCCCCCGCATCGCGCGCGAGGGTGGCCTTTTCTTCGGTGGAGACGGTAGCGATCACCCGGGCACCGCGCCGGCTGGCCATCTGACAGAGGAGGAGTCCGACTCCGCCTGCCGCGGCATGCACCAGGCAGGTGTCGTCTCGGCCGAGCGGGTAGGTCGAGTGCACCAGGTAGTGAGCGGTCAGGCCCTGGAGCATCACCGCGGCACCCTGACGAGGGGTCACCCGATCGGGGAGCGGCACCAACCGCTCCGCCTGAACGATGGCGTTCTCGGCGTAGGCGCCGACGACCGTCTCGGAGGCCACCCGGTCGCCCTGGCGGACGGTCGTGACCCCGGGCCCAACCAGCTCCACGGTGCCGCCGGCTTCCCGCCCGAGCGTGATCGGGAGCGCCTGCTTGTAGAGCCCGGCGCGATGGTAGACGTCGATGAAGTTGACCCCGGCCGCCTCGACCCGGATCAGCACTTCCCCGGCCCCGGGGGAGGGCACAGGGACGTCTTCCAACCTGAGCACTTCGGGGCCACCGGTCTGGTGAACGCGGATAGCTTGCATGGTTAACAGGGGCGCAGGGGGGCAGGGGGGCAGAGGCTGCCGGGAACTCGGAGGCGACAGGTGTGCCGTTGCTGCCCCGCTGCCCCGCTGCCCACCTGCCCCGCGTTCGATCACACGCCCACCAGCCGCCGCTCCGGCCCCGTATACTCCGGGTCGTCGTGGGTCCTGCGGTCGAGCCCCTCCCAAGCACTGCGGGACATGCCGCGGTCGCCGGTACTGGAACCGCCGGCAACGTCGGCCGCACCCGAGCGGTGCCCAGCCTCGGTCGTGCCCAGCCCGACGTCGCCCAGCGTGGAGCCGGCGATGCCGCCGGTGCCCACCGCTCCGGCGGCAGTGGCGTCCTCGGTGGACTCTGCATCGCGCGAACGGAGATGCCGCCCGCGGGTGGGGCCCAGGTCCATTCCATGGCGCTCGAGGATCGCCAGCGCCCTGCCGGTCCGGCTTCCAGCGCTGACGGTCACGAGGATCCCGCCGGACCGCAGCCCCAAGTCGAAGTGACGGGCGTCCTCCTCGGGTACGCCGAGCCCGGCGAGGGCGCCGATCAGCCCTCCGGTCGCCGCCCCAATCCCGGCCCCGGTGAGGGTCGAGGCGAGCACGCCGCCTACGACGATCGGCCCGAGGCCCGGGATGAGGAGCGATCCCAGCAACCCCATCAGTCCACCGATCACCCCGCCGCTGAGCGCACCGGTTGCAGCGCCTTCGGCGGCCTGCGTGCCGGTATCCTCGGCCAGACCGCGCTGCTCCTGTTCATCCCGCATCGCCACGCCGATCCGGTCCTCGGGAAACCCGGCATCCTTTAGGTCGCGGATCGCGGCCTCCGCATCGGCGCGCTGAGTAAACATGCCGACCACCGTGCGGCCAGTGGCCTCCTGGTTTGGGCCGTCGCCCGTCATGTCGTTATGAGTCATGCTCCGCTCCTGAGAGGTTGGCGGTACGGATGCACTGCCGACCGCCAACCTACGGCGCGGGCGCCACGGTGATGGTGACGATCCTCACACCGGCAGCGGGGGAGCGGGGGAGCGGGGGAGCGGGGGAGCGGGGCGAGAACATACCTCATCCCGAGGGAGCGTAGCGACTGAGGGACCTGCTCACCCGGGGCTCGAGAGCCGCGGCGACTACGCGCTCTGCCCGTCCTACGCCGCGATCTCTCTCCCCTCCACGTCATCCGCCGGCGAGCGACCCCTGCGGGTGTAGCGGTCGAAGAACTCTCGGGCCTGCTCCAGGTCGGCCGGATCGAAATATTCCGGGCCCAGCCCCTCGCACCCACCGATGGCGATCTCCAGCAAGTCCGCCGCCGTTCGCGCGATCGCCGGGTCGTGCAGTCCCAGTCGGCCCGCTCGCTCCAGCAGGCCGATCTCCGGCCGGCCCAGCAGGTCCACCGCCGCGCGCAGCGCGCCCGGCTCGTAGGTGATCCCTGCCGCAAGCGCCAGCGGGGCGGCGTACCAACGGGGCGGCACCGCATCCGCGGAGCGCAGCTCGAAGTGCCCCCGGGGACGAACCTCGGGAAAGAGCGTCGTGAGATGGTCGCGCCATTCCTCCAGGGTCGGCTGGGCTCGCGCCACCCACTCGGCGAAGGGCCGATGCTCCCCCTCCACCATTGGCAGCAGGATCGCCGGCGCCGCCAGCGCAAAGTCGAGATAGGCCTCGACCGGCTCTCCGGAGTCCCAGGGGAGCCCGGTGCGCGCCGGATCCAGCCTGCGCCAGACCTGGGCGCGGGTGCTCCGGTGGCCGGTTACGGTGCCGTCGTAGACCGGTGAATTGGCGAAGATCGCGGTAACGTAGGGCGCCGCGGCGTTGAGCACGTTCCACCGGAGCGCGGGCTCGTCGTCCAGATCCAGGCTCACCTGCAAGGCCGCGGTCTGCCGCATCATCACCGCCCCCGCCGGGCCCCGCCGGGCAAGGTACTCCGCCATGCGCGAGTAGCGCTGAGTGTGAAGCAGCAGCGGGGCCCGGTCGGCGCCGTTGCAGGGATCGATTCCCACCGCCAGCAGGTCGATTCCCTCCCCCGAGGCCGCCGCCCGGAGCGGCGGGACCACCTCGCGCAACACCGTCAGCAGCGCGCTCGGCGTGCGGCAGGGGGGCGAGCTGTACTCGAGCTGGCCACCGGGCTCGAAGGTCACCGTTCCCCCGCCAGGCAGCTCGAAGCACGGCGTGCCCTTGTCGGTACAGGTCTCCTTCCACCCCCGCCGGCCCCCGAATCGTCGCAGGAACGGCAGTGTCGCGACCCCGGCTCCGGGCTCGATCGAACAGCGGTGCCCGGTGGCGTTCTCCACGGGAATGAGCTCCACCTCGGCGCCGATCCGCCGCGGAGTGAGCGAGGCCCGGGCCGGCGCGGAAAAGGCGTGGGTCGCCAGGTCGGCCGCCAACGCACCACGGGTGAGGCGCGCGACGCTCATACCGGGGCGCCGACCACCAGCGCGAAGAGGCCTTCCGGGTCGGTGCGCCATGATTCGATCCGGAGCCCCGCGGGCTCGAACAGCGCGGCAACGCTCGCGCGGTCGTGCTTGCAGCTGATCTCGGTGCGGAGCGTCTCGCCGGCGGCGAATTCGACTTGGCCGATTCCCGGGATCGACACCGTCTGCCGCCCGTCGGAGACCAGGTGCATCTCGATCCGGTGGGCGACCGTGTCGTAGAAGGCCAGATGCCCGAACGCCTCGGGATCGAAGTCGGCGCCAAGCTCCTGGTTCAGCACCCTCAGCATGTTGCGGTTGAACTCGGCGGTGACCCCGCGGCTGTCGTTGTATGCGGCCTCGATGCGGGCGACGTCTTTTCGGAGGTCGGCGCCCATGAGGAACCGGTCCCCCGGCTCCATCGCGGCCCGTACCCGGCCGAGCAGCCGGATCGCCGAAGGCGGGTAGAAGTTGCCGATGGTGCTCCCGAGAAAGGCGAACAGCGCCGGGCGAGGAAGCCGGCGGGGGAGGTTCAGCTCCTCGGCGATGTCGGCCACGGCGGGCTCTACCGAGAGCCCCGGATATTCGCGGCGCAGTCGCGCGGCGGTCTGGCTGAGAAAGGTGGCGCTCACGTCGATCGGCACGTACCGCTCCGCGGTGCCGGCGGCGCGCATCGCATCGAGGATCACCCGGCTCTTCTCCGCGCTCCCGGCGCCCAGCTCGAGCAGCGTGCGGGTGCCGAGCCGGGCCACAAGCTCGGGCATCCACTCCTCCAGGATGCTCCGCTCAGCGCGGGTCGGGTAGTACTCCGGGAGCCGGGTGATCTCCTCGAACAGCTCGGAGCCGCGGTGATCGTAGAAATATTTGGGGGACAGCTCCTTCTGCGGGGCCGACAGGCCTTCAGCGACTTCCCGGAGGATCGGGGAGGTGCCGAGATCGGGGTGCGCCCGCACGGCCATGCGCGCCGACTGGGCCGACTGCGGAGCCGCTGGCCGGGCCGAGAACTGAGCCGGCTCCTGTCCCGACGGACGGCCCGAGGGGCCGGACGAAGGCCTAATCATCGCGGGCACACCTGAAGCCGCTGAAGATCTGGCGGCGGATGGGGTAGTCCCAGTTGCGGAACGTGTTGCGCACCGCTCCCGGCCGGGTGGCCCACGAGCCCCCGCGCAGGACCTTGTACTCGCTGCCGAAAAAGACCTCGGAATACTCCTTGTACGGGAAGCTCTCGTAGCCCGGCCAGGGGCCGAAGTCGCTCGCCGTCCATTCCCACACGTCGCCGATCATTCCGTAGCAGCCGATCGGCGACAGGTTCCCCGGGTAGGCTCCGAGCGGCGCGGTGCCGAACCCGAGCTGATCCAGGTTGGCCAGATGGCGGTCGGCCGGCGCTTCGCCCCAGGGATAGAGCCGCCCGGTACCGGTGGCGGGGTCCCACGAAGCCGCGGCCTCCCACTCGATCTCGGTCGGCAATCGCTTGCCGGCAAAGCGGGCGAATGCTTCGGCCTCGTACCAGCAGACGTGGCACACCGGGTGACTGGGGTCCACCGGCACCTCCCGGTCCATCACCCGCGTCACCCAGCCCTCGTCGCCCAAAGTCCAGTGCTTCGGCGCACTCACGCCCGACTGGCTGAGCCAGCTCCATCCGGCCTCCGACCAGTACTCCCGCTTTTCATAGCCCCCCGCGGCGATGAAGACCAGGAAGTCGCCGTTGGTCACCGGGTTCACGTCCATCCGGAACGGCGCCACCTCGACCCGATGGCGGGGACGCTCGTTGTCGTACGCGACCGAGCGGTCGTCGGTCCCGATCTCCACTATGGCGCCGGGGAATCGCACCATCTCGCGCAGCGGGGCGGGATGGCCCGGTGGGGCCTGGGGTAGCTGGTACCTGGTACGGGGAGTGTAGGGACGACCCTGTTTGAGCTGCAGCGTCTGGAGGATGGTCTCGTTGTGCTGGTATTCGTGCTGGAGCACCATCCGGTAGACGAACCCGTCGCGGAGCAAGGGATTGGCGTCGTCGGGACCGCCGGCGGCCAGACGGGCGAGCACCCGGCCGCGGATCTCGTCGAGGATTGTGCGGCACTCGTGCAGACCCGGCAGGGGCAACGCGCCGCGAGTGCTGCGGGGATGCTCGAAGGGGTTGTACATCCCCGGCATCTCGACGAACTCGATCGGTCCGTCGAGGTTCTGGGTCAGCCAGAGCTCCTCGAAGTACGCGATGTGGCCCAGATCCCACAGGATCGGGCTCATGAGCGGATCGTGCTGTAACCGGAGATCCTCATCGCTGAGCGGCGCGACCAGCAGCAGGGTACGCTCGCGCGCCTCCAGCAGCTCCTGGGCGATAAGCTGGGGGTCGGTGCGACTGGGGGCAACAGTCGTCATCGGCTGAATCCTCGAGCATTGAGAACAGGTTGTCGAACGATCCGGCCGGGTGAGCCGCGCCGAGAGCTCTCTCAGCCCCCACTATACCGCGGATTTTCCACCACCGCGAGTTGCGGCAGTGCTCCCCGGCGGCCCTGGGATGCCTGGAGCACGGGCGGACAGTAAGAGAAACGCCGGGCGAGGGCAGGAGGTTCCAGGGCAGCGGGGCAGCGGCACGATCCGGGCGAGGCAAGCCTCGCGCCTACGGGGCCCTTACCCCCACCCCCAGCTCCTTCAGCGATATCCGGTAGATGTCCCCCAACCCGTTTCCCACCCCCGTAAGTCGCCGCTGCATCTCGGGATAGGCGAGCGCGGCGGACGGAACGGAATCGAAGCTCCCTCGGGTGCTGCTGAAGAAGAGATACCTGCCGTCCGGGCTCACGCTCTGATTGAACTCACCCTTGGGGGTGTTGACGCCGGTCAGCGGGAGCGCGCCCTGCCAGACGCCGCCCCGCCGCTGGCTCAGGTAGAGATCGAACCCGCCGGCGCCGTCCGGCCGGCCCACCGCGCTGAAGATCAGGTAGCGCTCGTCCGGCGAGACCCAGGGCTCGAACTCGCCGGCCTCGGTGTTGAGCGAGTCGCCCAGACTTTCCGGCTCGGCGTACCGGCCGCCCACCCACCGGGCCACATAGAGATCGTTCCCTCCCTTGCCACCGGGCCGGATGGTTCCGAAATACAGGTTCCCGTTCCGCGCTACCGACGGCGACCACTCGGTGACGCTGTCCCGGTTGACCGGCGCAGCGAGGCGGCGGGGCTCACCCCAGCCGCCCCCCGCGGCGCGCTCCATCGTCCAGATGTCGTACTCTTCTCGAGAGCGATTACCGGAGACCGGGCGATTCGAGATGAAGAACATCCGCGACCCGTCCGCCGATACATGCGGATCGGCGTCGCTCCAGCGACCGGAGAACGGCGCGACCCGCGGCTCGGTCCACCGCCCAGCGACTCGCCGGGTCTCCAGGATGGTGTAGTAGCTGAAGTCGCCGTTGGCCCGGCAGAAATAGGCGGTGCGCTGATCGGGCGTGAGCGCGACGAAGAAATCCCAGGCACCGGTGGAGAAGATGCCCGGGCCGTACAGCTCGGGACCTTCCTGCGCCTGAAGCGCCACGGAGCACAGCAGGGCTTGGCCGAGGAGGGCGGCGGTGAAACGGAGACGCACGGTGGCCTCCGACGAAAAGGATGGGCGCGTGCGACCCGACGAGTCCCTCCGGCCGTCGGTTTCAGCCCGCCGGCGCTCGGGCGAGCGCCAGCTCGAACGCGTCGCACAGCGCCAGCCAGCTCGCCTCGATGATGTTTTCGGAGCATCCCACCGTACTCCACCGCTCTGCGCCCCGCGCCGACTCCACGATCACCCGTGGACGCGCTCCGGTGCCGAGGTGCTGGTCCACGATCCGCACCTTGTAGTCCACCAGGTACACCTCGGCCAACTCAGGGTAGTGCGGGAGGAGCGCCTTCCTGACCGCGCGGTCGAGCGCGTTGACCGGACCGTCGCCCTCCGCCGCGGTGTGCGCCACCTCCGCGCCGATCCGCAGCTTGACCGTGGCCTGGGCCCGTACGCCGTCGCCACCCCGCTTCTCCACGATGACGGTGAAGTCCTCCAGCTCGAACGGCGCTCGGTAACCCGGTGCGGCCCGGCGCACCAGCATCTCGAACGACCCCTCCGCCGCCTCGAACTGGAAGCCGCGGAGCTCCAGCTCCTTGATCTGCCGGAGCACGTCCCCCTCTTCGATCGACGGCAGGCCCAGCTCCCGCGCCCGGAGGCTCACGTTCCTTCGCCCCGCCACTTCGCTTACGACGATGCGGGCGCCGTTGCCGACGGCCGCCGGATGGACGTGCTGATAGCTTTCGGGCACCTTCGCGATCGCCGCGACGTGGATCCCTCCCTTGTGGGCGAAGGCGCTCCGCCCGACGTAGGGCGCGTGCGGATCAGGGTATTGGTTGGCGACCGCGGCGACGTAGTGCGCCACCTCGGTGAGCCGGCAAAGACTCTCGTCCTTCAGAAGCCGATAACCCAGCTTGAGCTGGAGCGTCGCGATCAGCGGGACGAGATCCAGATTGCCGCAGCGCTCCCCGTAGCCGTTGATCGTCCCCTGCACCTGGACGCACCCGCACCGCACCGCCGCGAGCGCGTTGGCGAGGGCGAGTCCCGAGTCGTTGTGCGGATGGATGCCGAGCGGCGCGCCCAGACGGTCGCCGATCTCGCACACGCGCTCCGCTACTGCGTCGGGAAGCTCCCCGCCGTTGGTGTCGCAGAGGACGATGCAGTCGGCGCCTGCTTCAGCCGCCGCCTGAAGGGTGGTCAGGGAGTAGACCGGGTCCAGCCGCCAGCCGTCGAAGAAGTGCTCGGCGTCGTAGATCACCTCCCGCCCCAGACGCTTGAAGCAGGCCACGGTGTCGCCGATCATACGGAGGTTCTCGTCCCGAGTGGTCTCCAGGACGCGGTCGACATGCAGGGTCGAGGTCTTGCCCACGAGGGTGACGACCGCCGTCCCGGCATCCCCCAGCGCGCGGATGCTGGGATCGTCCTCGCAGCGGAGCCCCGCCCGGCGGGTGCTGCCGAACGCGGCGACCCGGGCACGCTCCAGCGGCGCTTCCCGGATCCGGCGGAAAAACTCGGCGTCCTTGGGGTTGGATCCGGGCCAGCCACCTTCGATGTAGGCTATGCCGAGCCGGTCGAGCGCGCGGGCGATCTTCACCTTGTCGTCCACCGACAGGGAGAGCCCCTCGCGCTGGGTTCCGTCGCGGAGGGTGGTGTCGTACAGTCGCAAGACCATGAGTGGCTCCAAAAACGAACGCGGCCTCTCGGGTGAGAGGCCGCGGGTCGCCGTGTCGCTCGGGTGACTACCGCTACCCGCGTGCCCAGGCACCGCCTCTCGGGGAGAGTCGGAGCGGATTAATCTCGATGGGGGTGCGGGGCTGGGCTGGCATTGTGAATATGTATACACGCCGGGGTGGTGCAGCGTCAAGATTGGGGAACGGCTCGACCACGGAGGGCGCGGAACGATCCGCACCCCCTCCGCGTGCTCCGTGGTCATGCTGTTCGGACCCGACGTCGCGGCGGAGAGAACCGGGCAGGGGTAGTCTGGAGAGCGGAACGGTGACAGTTTCCTGCCAATGGAAGTCCAGTCAGTCACAGCCGAGCGTCCGATCATGCCCAGTCTCGACACCATCATCCCCCGCTTCAAGGCCGCCGACCGCTCCACCCGGCTGGAGACCTTGCTCGACTACTCCCGCAAGCTTCCGCCGCTTCCGGAGCGGCTGGAACAGGAGAAGGAACGAGGAGACCACCGGGTCCACGAGTGCCAGACCCCGGTCTTCCTCTGGGTCGAAGTGGAGGGTGGACAGGTCCATATCCATGCCGATGTCCCTCGTGAGTCGCCGACGGTGCGCGGCTTTATCTCGCTCCTGGCGCGCAACCTGGATGGCGTCCCCCCGGAAGAGGTGGCGCGAATCCCTGACGACCTGCTGGACCAGCTGGGCTTGAGCGAAACGTTGGGGATGACCCGAACCCAGGGGCTCACCGCCATCCTGCATCGGATCAAGCGCTCCGTGGCCGCCGCGGCCTGATGCTCGGCGTCCTGGAGATCGCCGGACGGGGCAGCGGCTTCCTCCGGCGCCGCGAGGCGGGCTACCTCCCGGCCAACGGCGACGTCCACGTCGGCGAGCGGGTCATCCGGCAGCACGCCCTCAGGGCGGGCGACGAGATCGAGGGAGAAACCCGCCCCGGCGGCAAAGGCCGCGGACCGACGCTGGAGAAAGTCACCGCGGTCCACGGCCGCCCTCCCGCCGAGCTCGGCAGCCGGCCCGACTTCAGCCGGCTCACCGCGATTCATCCCAAGGAGCAGCTCCGGCTGGAGTGCGACCTGCGGCGCCAGGGGCAGCCCGACTACACCAACCGGGTCATCGACCTTCTCTGCCCCCTCGGCAAGGGCCAGCGCGGGCTTATCGTTGCCCCGGCCAAGGCGGGGAAGACGATGGTGCTCCAGTCCATCGCGCAGGGGGTCAGCACCAATTACCCGGCGGCCGAACTGCTAATCCTGCTGGTGGACGAGCGGCCGGAAGAGGTCTTCGAGATGGAGGCCGCAGGGGTCGGCGAGGTCATCGCCTCCAGCTTCGACAACCCGGCGGCTCAGCACGTCGCCATCGCCGAGCTGACGCTGGAGCGCGCCCGGCGGCGGGTGGAGCTGGGGGAGGACGTGCTCCTGATCGTGGACTCGCTCACCCGGCTCGCCCGGGCGTACAACACCGTCGAGAAGGGAACCGGACGCACGCTTTCCGGAGGGCTCGACGCTCAGTCGCTGGAGAAGCCCAAGCGCTTTCTCGGCAGCGCCCGGAAGATCGACCAGTCACAAGGCGGCGGCTCGCTCACCATCATCGCCACGGCGCTGGTGGACACGGGCAGCAAGATGGACCAGGTGATCTTCGAGGAGTTCAAGGGGACCGGCAACAGCGAGCTGGTGCTGAGCCGGGAGCTGGCGGAGCGACGGATCTTTCCGGCGATCGACCTGGTGGCGAGCGCCACCCGCCGGGAGGAGCTGCTGCTGTCGCCCGAGGCGCTGGCGGCCTCCCGAACCCTGAGGCAGCGCTTCTCGGGGATGTCCGCGATCAACGCCATGAACGACCTGGTGACGGATCTCCGGCGGACGAAGACGAACGAGGAGTTGGTGGGGGCGATGACGGCGGGGACGTAGCGTCCCGCCCTGCTACGACCCCCCCACCGACCTCGCCACCGCCGCCAGCCGGGCGTCGATCTCCGCCCGCGGCATCCACCGCCCTCCCAGCATGACACCCGAGCGCTTCGCGGTGCTCCGGATGTCCCGCAACGGATCGCCGTCCAGCAGCACCAGGTCGGCCCGCTTCCCCGTCTCTACCGTCCCCGTCTCCTTCAGCGTGCCGAAGAACGTCGCCACGTTCCGGGTCCCCGTCTCCAGCGCCTGATAGGGCGTGAGCCCGGCGGCCACCATCGCCTCCAGCTCCCGGTGGGTGGAAAAGCCCGGAACGTTGTACACCTGCGGCGCGTCGGAGCCGAGCAGAAGGCCGGCGCCGGCTGCGTGCAGCGCCTTGATCAGTTTGCGGCGGACCTCGATCATCCGCCGAGCCGACCGGGCGCTCGCCCCGGTTTCTTCGAGCAGCGCATTCTTCGACTCGGCCCACTCGGCCAGCATGGCCGGCGCCACGTAGCGCATTTCCGGGCGCGCCGCCAGTTCTTCCGCGCGCCCGCCGACGATGAGGTTCTCCATCAGGATCTGAGTCGGCACGTTCCACACGCCGGCGTTCTGCGTGGCCGAGACGAGCGCCGCCATCTTCGACTCGTCCACCTGCTCGGCGAGGTTCACGCCGAAGAACGCCGACTGCGACGGTTCCAGCGGCGACCCGTCGCGCACCATCGCCTCGATGTATCCGTCGAGGTGGTCGATCGTGGCGAAGCGGGTCTCCAGCGCCCGCGCCAGGCCGACGTCGAGCGGCACGTGCCCCGCGAGGGGGATCCGCACCCGCTGCGCCGTCGCGGCGAGGGTATCGAACACGTCGCGGCGGATCCCCGGATGGATCTTGAGAAAGTCGTATCCCGCTTCTTTCTGTTCCCGCACCGCCTTTGCCGCCGCCTCCGGCGTCGGGACACTGTTGCCGTTGAACGAGGGACCGGAGGTGTAGATCGTGGGGCTCACCAGCTCGCCGCGCGCCGCCCGGGCGCGGAGCGCGAGGTGGCGCGGGTGGCCCAGCATTCCTCGCACCGTGGTGATCCCGCCGGAGACGTAGAGGAAGAGGGTGCGCTCGACCACGCTGTCGGCCGCCTGGCCGCCGGGGATGTGGGCGTGCATCTCGGCCAGGCCGGGAATGAGGAACTTGCCCCGGCCGTCCACCCGAACACCGCCCTCGGGCACCTTGACCCGGCTCGCCGGCCCGATCTCCACGATCCGGTCGCCCCGGACGATGACGGTCTGGTTGGGAATCGCCCGCTCCCGGTCCATCGGGATGACGGTGACGTTCACGAAGGCCGTGACACGGCCGGGAGGAGTCGGGCCGGCGGGGCCGGCCGCCCCCGCAAGCGCCGCGATCAGCAGGGCGCTGGAGAGAAACGTCATGGGGGACTCCTGAAACGGAGGGGAAGAAGAGCGCCGTCGCCGTACGCGCCGCGGCGGCTCTCCGTTTCAGCTACGCCCCGGGGGTTCCGATTCCCCGGTCAGGGGGGACGCGGACAACGCGGAAACTACGGGATGAACGCGGATTGCTCCGCTCGCCACCTACCATCGCCGCGCTCATCGGACTGTTCCGGTGTGTTGTTCAACAACAACATACCCGGCGGCCGCGGGAGAGATGACGCGGTCAGGCCCTGACCGCCGCCCCCCGGTTGGCCCGCTCGAACTCCTTCATGAACGCCACCAGCGACTCGACCGCTGCCCGAGGGCAGGCGTTGTAGATGCTGGCCCGCATGCCGCCCGCGTTGCGGTGGCCCTTGAGCCCGTCGAGCCCGCGTTTGGTCGCCTCGGAGATGAACTTGTTCTCCAGCTCTTCCGTGGGACCTCTGAAACAGACGTTCATCAGCGAGCGGCTCCCGGGCTGGGCCACCGCGCGGAAGAAGTCGCTCGCGTCCAGGTAGTCATACAGCAGCGCGGCCTTCGAACCGTTGTGCTCGGCCATCGCCCCGAGCCCGCCCTGTGCCTTGATCCAGTTGAACACTTCGCCCATGACGTAGATGCCGAACGTCGGCGGCGTGTTGTAGAGCGATTGTTCGCCGGCGTGGGTGCGATACTGGAGCATGGTCGGCAGGTCCTTGGGTCCCACTTCCAGGAGCTCGTTCCGGATGATGACGAGGACGACCCCGGCGGGGCCGAGATTCTTCTGCGCGCCGGCGTAGATGAGCCCGTACTTGGAGACGTCGATCGGCCGGGAGTACATGTCGCTAGACGTATCGGCGACGAGCGGGACGCCCGCGGGCACCGCCGGCTCCACCGCCCATTGGGTGCCGTAGATGGTGTTGTTGGTGGTCAGGTGGACGTAGGCCGGGCGGTCGGAGTACTTGATCTCGCCCGTGGTGGGGATCCGATCGAAGTTGCTCGCCTCACCGGTGGCGGCGACGTGCACCTTGCGCCCGAGCACCTTGACCTCCTTCACCGCCTTCTGGGACCAGACGCCGGTGACGAGAAAGTCGGCGGTGCGATCGGCCGGCAGGAGGTTCATCGGCACCATCGAGAACTGGAGCGACGCGCCGCCCTGGAGAAAGAGAATCGTGTAATCGTTCGAGATGCCGGCGAGCTCGCGGCAGTTCTGCTCGGCCTGGTCGCGGATCCGGTCGAAGACCTTGCCGCGATGACTGTGCTCCATGATCCCGATCCCGCTCCCGGCCACGTTCCAGATGGCCTCCTGCGCCTTCTTGAGAACGGGCTCGGGGAGAACGGCGGGGCCGGCGGAGAAGTTGAAGATGCGGTCGGTCATTGGGATGCTCGGAGTGATGTTGAGGATTGGGTGATTGGCTATCGGCTATCGGCGATCAGTCCGCGGGAGCGGAGGTTCGGTGCTTCAGGAACCGATAGCCGATAGCTGATAGCCGGCAGCCCTTTATCGCCTTCCATCAATCTCGCTCAGCTCCACACTGATGATATCCGTGTTGCCGCTGCGGATGCGGTCGAGGGCGCCGTTGGTGGGGACGCCGTCGAGATGGATCCGGGCGAGGGTGGCCTGGGCGCCGTGGTAGATGATGTTCTCCACTTCCTCCACGTTGATCTCGGCGCCGGCCAGAACGCCGAACACGTGGGCGAGCACGCCGGGGCGGTTCCGGTGGCGGATGGTGAGCACGTGGCTCGCGGAGCTGCGGGCGAGGCGGTTCACCACGTTGGGGACCTCTCCCGTCTCCAGGAACGCCTCCACGATCCGGGTGACTTCGTGCGCGATGGCCACCTGGGCCTGCTCGGTCGAGGCCCCCACGTGGTGGGTGCCGTAGACTCCGGGGGTCTGCACGATCGAATTGCGGAACTCTCCGCTGCCTCCCGTGGGCTCGTTCTGGAAGACATCGAGCCCGGCGCGAAGCCCCTTCTCCCGCACCGCCCGATCCAATGCCGCCTCGTCGACCACCGAGCCGCGCGACGTGTTGATGAGGTAGGCGCCGGGCCGCATCGCCGCGAGGAATTCGGCGCCCACCAGGTGCTTGGTGTCGGCGTTGGCCGCGACGTTGATCGTCACCGCGTCGCTCAGCCGCGCGACCTCGAGCGGAGCCTGGGCGTAGGTGATGCCGAGCCGGTCGGCCTCCTGGTGAGTGAGATTGCGGGACCAGCCGATGACTTTCATCCCGAACGCCTGCGCCCGGCTCGCCACTTCGCGTCCGATCTGCCCCAGCCCGACGATCCCCAGCGTCCGCCCGTAGAGCCCGCGCGCCTTGGAGTACTCGCCCTTGTTCCACTTGCTCTGTCGCAGGTCCACCGCCTGATCGGTGATCCGCCGGTCGCAGGTGAGGAGCAGGCCCAGCACCAGTTCCGCGACCGCGATCGAGTTCTTCCCCGGACAGTTCGAGACGAAAACGCCCCGGCTCGACGCGGTGCCCACGTCGATCGTGTCGATCCCGGCGCCGGCGCGGATCACGAGGGAGAGTGCGGTGCCGGCCGTCAGCGCATCGGCGCCCACCTTCTTGCTGCGGACGATCAGGATGTGGGGATCCACCTCCCGGATCTTCGCCGGCAGCTCCTCCGCCTTGAGGTCCTGCTGCGCCACGACGCTGCAGCCAAGCTCCTTCAGGCCGTCGATGCCGACCTTCTCGAATTTGTCGGCGATTAGAACTTTCACGGGGTCTCCGAAGAGGGCTATGGGCTGGTGGGTATCTGCTATCGGCTATCAGCTATCAGTCCTCGCGAGCGGAGGTTCGGTGCTGCAGGGTCGATAGCCGATAGCCGATAGCCGATAGCCGATAGCCCGCACCTAACCTAACTCATGCACAAACAGCCCGCTCCGCAGCTTCGGCTCGAACCAGGTGCTCTTGGGCGGCATGACCTGGCCGGCATCGGAGACGGCGATGAGTTGATCGAGCGTGGTGGGGTAGAGGGAAAAGGCGATCGCGGCATCGCCTGAATCCACCCGGCGCTCCAGCTCCTTCGGCCCTCTGATCCCGCCGACGCAGTCGATCCGCTTGTCGGTGCGCGGGTCGCCGATGGCGAAGATCGGGGCTAGCACCCGGTCCTGGAGCAGCGAGACGTCGAGCGAGGCGATCGGGTCCGCGCGATCGATGGAGGCCGGGTCCAGCTCAAGCAGATACCAGGCGCCGGCCAGATAGAAGGCGAAACAACCGGGGTGGGGCGGGACCGGGGCATCGGCCGGAGCCAGGGTGCCGACACGAGCCAACCGCGCCAACACGTCGCCTGGGCTCATTCCGTTCGAGTCCTTCACCACCCGGTTGTACGGCAGGATCCTGAGCTGGTCGGCCGGAAAGAGGACGGCGAGGAACCATTCGTACTCGGCGTCCCCGGCGCGACCAGGGTTCCTGGCCCGCAGCTCCTTCCCCGCGCGCCACGCGCTGGCCGAGCGGTGGTGGCCGTCGGCAACGTAGGCACAGGGCACCTCTCCGAAGGCGCGGACGAAGGCCGCCGGGTCGGGCACCTGCCAGACGGTGTGGCGCACGCCGTCCGGTGCGGTGAAGTCGTAGAGCGGCTCGGTCCCAAGGGTCGAATCCGCCAGCGCGTCGATCTCGGGCCGCCCACGGTAGGTCAGGAACACCGGCTCCGCATTGGCATTCAGCGTGAGGACGTGCCGGGTGCGATCGTCCTCCTTGTCCGGCCGAGTCTTCTCGTGCTTGCGGATGACGTCGCGCTCGTAGTCGTCGATGTGCACGCAGCCGACGATGCCGGTCTGAATCCGGCCGTCCATCACCTGCCTATAGAGATAAAGGCCGGGGGCCGGGTCGCGGAGCAGAGTGCCCCGCGCCACCAGCCCCTCGAGCGCCTCCCGGGCTTGGGCATAGATCCGGGGATCGTACTGGTCTACGTCGTCGGGCAGATCGATGTCGGACCGGCCGACGTGGAGAAAGCTGTGCGGATTTCCCCGCGCCAGCTCCGCCGCCTCGGCCCGATTTACCACGTCATACGGCACCGCGGCCACCCGCGCCGCCAACTCGGGCACGGGCCGCACGGCGCGGAAAGGGTTGAGTCGCATGGCAGGGCATGCTAGCGGCGGGGTGAGTTGGACGTCAAGGACGAGTGGCGTCACCGCCTCCCCCCCACCACGACCCTTTCCCCGATCCCCAGCCCCCAATCCACGATCAGCGCCAACCCCGCGGCGGGGAGAGCGCCGGAGAGGATCATTCTCGTGTCCGACAGCGCCAACCCTGCCGCGATGGGATCGCCGAGGCCACCGGCGCCGATGAAGGCGGCGAGGGTCGCCGTGCCCACGCTGATGACCGCCGCCGTGCGGATCCCCGCCATGATGATCGGCGCCGCGAGCGGCAGCCGGACGTAGCGCAGCACCTGGCCAGGTGTCATTCCCAGCGCCGTCGCCGCGGAGACGGCGTCGGGCGCGGCGTCGCGGACGCCGATGTAAGTGTTCCGGAGGATGGGATAGAGCGAATAGAGAAAGAGCGCCACCAGCGCCGGGACTACCCCGATGCCCAGCAGCGGGATCATGAAGGCGAGCAGTGCGATGCTCGGCACAGTCTGGAACAGACCGACGCCTCGGATCACCGGTTCGGCGATCCGCCGGCGGCGCTCGAGCGCGAGACCGAGCGGCACCGCAGCCGCGACCGCGGCGAGGAGCGACGCGGTGACGAGCAGCACATGCCTGCCCGTGAGGGCCGCGATGGTGCCCCGCTGGTTCCACAGATAAGAGCCGAGCCCGCCGCGGGCCCCGCGCGCGACCTCGCCGGTACCCACTTCGCCCTCCACCAGCCCGAGTCGGCGCAACGCGTCCGCCGCGATGGCGGCGACAGGCTCGCCGTCCACCTCCAGCCTGCGGTTGAGCCGGCGCATGGCCGTCTCGTCCAGCCGGCCGCTCAGCGCGGTAAGCGCGGCCACGGCGGCGGGAACGCTGTCGGCCACCCGTCGCCCCACCAGCGCCGCCGCCTGATACGGCGGGAAGAAACGACGCTCGTCCTCCAGCACGACGAGATCGTAGCGCTCGATCAGCCCATCGGTCGAGTATCCGTCAATCACGTCCACCTCGCCCGCCGCGAGCGCCTGATACTTCACCGCCGGTACCAGTGCCCTGACTTCGCGGAACCGGAGTTTGTACGCCCGCGCCAGGCCGGGCAGACCGTCGGCACGGCCGATGAAGTCCGGCGTGAGGCCGGCCCGGAGGGTGTGCCCGACCCGCGCCAGGTCGCTCAGCGTCGCGAGGCGAAGGCTCTCGGCGGTTTCCCGGCGCACCGCGATGGCGTAGGTGTTCTCGAAGCCGAGCGGAGGCAACCAGCGCACGCCGTACCGCCGGCGGAACTCGCGCGACACGCGGCCGAAGACCTCGCTCGGATCGGGCGCGGGCGGGTGGCCCAGGATCGCGAGGAGGCCGGTGCCGGTGTACTCCGGATACACGTCGATCGCTCCTTCGCGCAACGCCCGAAAGGCGATCTCGGTGGCGCCGAGCCCGGGCCGACGCCCCACCCGAAGGCCGCGCGACTCCAGCAGCTGGGCGAACATCTCCGCCAGGAGAAACGACTCCCCGAACGGTTTGGACGCGACGATGAGCGGTGCGGGCACCGCGCCCGGTGCCTGAAGAGCGACGAGGAGGGCGAATCCGATCCCGGTCACGGCCGCATTCGCGCCCGCTGCAGCAGCGCGTCCACGTAAGGTGTGGCCGGCGCGCTCAGCAACTCAGGCGGGGGAGCCACCTGCTCCAGCGCTCCCGCCCGCATCACAGCCACCCGATCCGCCAGCAGGAACGCCTCCGCCAGATCGTGGGTGACCAGGAGCGCAGTGAGCCGGAGCTCCGATCGCACCTCGCGGAAGGTGGTCTGGAGATCGGCGCGGGTGATCGCGTCGAGCGCGCCGAACGGCTCGTCGAGCAGCACCACGTCCGGCTCCGCCGCCAGCGCGCGCGCCACGGCGATTCGCTGGCGCTGCCCGCCGGAAAGCTCTCCCGGCCAGCGATGCCCGAAGTTCTCCGGCTCGAGGCCGACGAGAGTCAGCGCCCGATCGGCGCCGGCCTCGGGGCCGGCCGTGCCCCGGAGCCAGGGAACCAGCGCGACGTTCCGCCGCACCCGCCAGTGCGGCAGGAGGCCGCCGTCCTGCGGCACGTAGCCGATCCGCCGCCTGAGCGCGATCGGATCCAGCCCCGCCGCGTCCGCGCCATCCACCAGCACCCGGCCCTCGTCGGGATCGGTGAGCCGATTGAAGCAGCGAAGCAGCGTCGTCTTGCCCGAGCCGCTCTCCCCAATGAGCGCGACGCACTCGCCGCGACGTACATCGAGGCTGACACGATCGAGTGCCACCACGGAGCCGAAGCGCTTGGAGACGCCTTCGGCGCAGAGGACGGCGGGGTCTGGCGACATGGAGGTGAAGTTAGTGGTAATGCTGGGGGACGGCAGATAGGTCGCTGCCCATCCCCCCGCACCCACCCCGATATCCATGCAATTTACGAGGTCGATTCCCACTCGCCGTCCGCTACCGTCCGCGCCACTCTCCAGCCGCCCTTCGGACACTCCTCCCTAACCCTGCCGCCGCGCACAGCTTCGGCCGCGCGGCCATCCACCTTCCGTCGCCGTTTCTCCATGCAGGAACATGCACCCATAGTGAGCACGAAACTGGCGTGGTTGAGCGTTCCCAACCCGCACGCCGAGGGCTCGCAAACATGTATCGGATCGAGGTCTCGCCCGGCGAGGAAACCGTCTTCCGCACCATCGAAGAGCTGGCGACCGGAATCCGTAACGGATTGGTCACCGCCCGCTCGCGCATTTATCACAGCGCGTCGCAGAAGTGGCTGCCGATCGAGTTTCATCCTCACTACAAGAAGGCGCTCCAGAGCTTGGATCGGCCACGCCCCGTACCGGCGTCGTCGGCAGTGGCCTCGACGCCCGCGCCCGCCCCAGTCCCGTCGCCCCAGCCTTTTCCCGCGGCGGCAAAGATGGGCGCGCAGCCGGTACCCGCCAGGTCTCACCCGCCCCCGGTGTCAGCGGCGGCTGCCAGTCTACCGTTCATCCAGATCGAGCTTCCCCCGGTCGAATACCTGATGACGCCGCCGGCGTCATCCGCGGCGGGCGGGTGGCACGGCTCGCAGCTCCCGGTCGCGCGCCGGCGCACGGCGAGCAGCCGGCCGCTGTTGTACGCCGGTGCAGCCATAATCCTCGTAGTGGTGGGCTACCTGGCGACGAGCGCGGCACCGTCAGGGAGGGTCGCGGCTGAGACGGTTCCGGCCGCCGCGGACGGGCCCGCGGAGCGGGCGGAGCC
>JACCSE010000144.1 GCA_013813145.1 Gemmatimonadales bacterium | reverse complement strand
ACGTGGCTCAGCTCGTCGTGGAAATGACGGTGGATGTCGAGGCTCATCCGAATCTCCCGGTAATGTAGGCTTCGGTGCGCTCGTGCGCCGGGGTGGTGAAGATCCGCTCGGTCTCGTCGAACTCGATCAGCTCGCCGCGATCGAAGAACCCGGTGAAGTCGGAGACGCGCGCCGCCTGCTGCATGTTATGCGTGACGATGACGATGGTGTAGTCCTTCTTCAGCTCGAACATCAGCTCCTCGACCTTCTGGGTGGCGATCGGGTCGAGGGCCGAGCAGGGCTCGTCCATCAGCAGCACCTCGGGCTGGTTGCCCAGCGCCCGCGCGATGCAGAGCCGCTGCTGCTGGCCGCCCGAAAGCCCGGTCCCCGACTCGTCCAGCCGATCCTTTACCTCGTCCCACAGCGCCGCCTGGCGGAGACAGCGCTCGACCAGATCCGGCAGGTCCCGCTTGGGCACCAGCCGATTGAGCGCCGGACCGTAGGCGACGTTGTCGAAGATCGTCTTGGGGAACGGATTGGGCCGCTGGAAGACCATCCCCACCCGCTGCCGCAGTGCCACCAGGTCGGTGCCCGGCGAGTAGACCGATTGTCCCTCGACCAGAATGTCGCCGTTGTGGCTGACGCCGGCGATTAGATCGTTGAGCCGGTTGATCGAGCGAAGAAAGGTGGACTTGCCGCAGCCGGACGGACCGATGATGGCGGTGACCGACTTCCGCTCGATCGCGAAGCTCAGGTTCCGCAGCACCTGCCGCGGCCCGTAGCAGAAGTCGAAGTTCTTGACGTCCACCGCGGGCGCACCCCGCTCCGGCGCGGCCGCGGCCGGCCCCCGCGCCTTGAGAGTGGCCCGGGGCGCCGGGACGAGCGGTGGTCTGGGGCGGACGGTGGCGCTCATCCGAACCTCCCGGTGATGTAGGCCTCGGTCTGTTCGTTCCGGGGCGCGGTGAAGATCTGCCGGGTTGGCCCGGTCTCGACCATGGTCCCGAGATAGAAGAACGTGGTCGTATCCGACACCCGCGCCGCCTGCTGCAGGTTGTGGGTCACGATGATGATGGTGAACTCGCGCTTCAGATCGAAGAGCAGCTCCTCGATTCGCTGGGTGCCCTGCGGGTCCAGCGAGGCGGTCGGCTCGTCGAGCAGAATGACGTCCGGCAGGGGCGCGATGGTCCGGGCCAGGCAGAGCCGCTGCTGCTGGCCGCCGGAGAGCGCCATCGCGCTGGTCCGGAGCCGGTCCTTCACCTCGTCCCACAGCGCCGCCTGATTGAGCGAGCGCTCGACGATCGTATCCATCTCCGACCTGGGCAGCCGGCCGTCCACCCGAAGCCCGGCGGCCACGTTGTCGTAGATGGACATTGTGGGGAACGGCGTGGGCCGCTGAAAGACCATGCCGACCCGCCGCCGAAGTTGCATGGCGTTCACCCGCGGCGCGTAGATATCTTCGCCGTCGAGCAGCACCCGGCCGGTGATCCACCCGTGCTCGGACAGCTCGTGCATCCGGTTGAGGGTGCGGAGGAAGGTGGACTTGCCGCAGCCGCTCGGTCCGATCAGGGCGTGGACCCGGTTGGCCGGGAAGGCGAGCGAGACCCCCTTCACGGCGGTGAACTTGCCGTACATGGCCGTAAGCTTGTCGGTCTCGACCCGGATCCGTCCGGGCGACCCGGCCTCGGCCCGCGCTCCGCCCGCCGGGCTCAGCGCCGGCGCGGCCGCTTCCCTCAGCACCGGATCAGCCATTGAGGGTGAACCGCCGCCCGATGGCGAGCCGGGCGCCGAGGCTGAGGACGAAGACGACCAAGATGAGAACGAGGGCCGCGGCCCAGGCGTAGCGGTGCCACTCTTCATAGGGACCGGTCGCGTAGGTAAAGACCGTCAGCGGCAGGGCCGCCATCGGCTGATCGACGTCGAAGCTCAGGTACTGGCTCCCCAGCGCGGTGAACAGGAGCGGCGCGGTCTCGCCCGAGATGCGGGCAACGGCGAGCAGACTGCCGGTGACGATGCCGGGCAGCGTCGTCCGCACCACGATCGAGAGGCTGGTGCGCCAGCGGGGATAGCCGAGGGCGAGCGCAGCCTCGCGCAGAGAGTTGGGCACCAGCTTGATCATCTCTTCGGTGGTGCGCAGCACCATTGGTATCATCAGAATGGACAGCGCCGCGCTTCCGGCCAGCGCCGAGAAGTGCTTCTGGGTGGCCACGATCCAGGTCCAGGCAAAGACCCCGACCACGATGGA
This sequence comes from Gemmatimonadales bacterium, assembly GCA_013813145.1. Classification (GTDB taxonomy): domain Bacteria; phylum Gemmatimonadota; class Gemmatimonadetes; order Gemmatimonadales; family GWC2-71-9; genus CAVVWJ01. The sequence continues at coordinate 1,483 of JACCSE010000144.1, read as the reverse complement.
CGGGGTCCCGTTCAGCACGTCGGCCACGAACCGGGTGATCCAGGTGAGCCTGCTGGTGGGATACTCGGCGCAGTAGATCCCGGCGGCGATCCCGAGCGGCAGGCCGATGAGGCTCGCGGTTCCCACGATGATCAGGGTCCCGATGATGGCGTGGACCACGCCGCCGCCGGTCTCGCCCGCAGGGGCCGGCGTCTCGGTGAAGAAGTCCACCGAGAGGCTTCCGGCGCCTTTGGCCACCAGGTCGAGCAGGATGAAGAAAAGCGGGAGCAGCGCCACGACGACGGCCCCGATCATGAGGCCGACCATCAGATTGCTGAAGAGCCGCCGGAGCACCCGCCGGTTCATATCGCCTTGCTCCCCGCGCCCGAGCCCCGGGCGACGCGCCAGATCAGCAGCCGGGCGCCCGCGTTCACCAGCACGGTTACCACGAAGAGCAGGAAGGCGACGTAGGCGAGGGCGGAGAGGTGCATGTCGCCCACCGCCTCGGAGAATTCGTTGGCGATGGCCGCGGCCATGGTGTAGCCCGGCGCGAAGAGCGAGGCGGCGATCTCGTGCCGGTTGCCGATGAGCATGGTGACGGCCATGGTCTCGCCGAGGGCGCGGCCGAGACCCAGGATCACGGCGCCGACGATGCCGGAGCGGGCGTAGGGCACCACGGTGGTGATGACAGCCTCCCACCGGGTCGCCCCGAGCGCCAGCGACGCCTCGCGCTGGGTATCGGGAACCGCCAGCAGCACCTCGCGGCTCACCGACATGACGTAGGGCATGATCATGATCGCCAGAATGATTCCGGCGGAGAGCATGGACGGACCGTAGATCGCACCCTGGAACAAGGGGAGGAAGCCGAACACGTCGCGCAGGAAGGGGAAGACACTGGCCCGGAGGATCGGAATGAGGACGAAGATGCCCCAGAGCCCGTAGACCACGCTGGGGATCGCGGCCAGCAGTCCGATGAGAAAGGCGACTGGCTGCCGGGTCGACTTGGGGGCGAACTCGGTCAGGTAGATGGCGACACCGAGCGAGAGCGGCACCGCGATGACGAGGGCGATGATCGACGAGAACAGGGTTCCGAAGATGAGCGGGAATGCGCCGAACTTTTCGGCGACCGGATCCCAGCGGCTGGAGGTGACGAAGTCGAGGCCGAACTCGGCGATGGCCAGGCGGGAGCCGTCCCACAGCTCGTAGACCAGCAGGCCGAGCAGGATCGGCACCGCCAACGCGGCGAGGGTGAGCAGTCCGCGGAAGACCTTATCCCCGTAGCTGGCGCGCTCCAACGGCGGGGGAGACTCGCCGCCGATTCGTTCGGGGGCTTCACGCTCGCTCAGGGCGGTGGTCATTGCGGGAGTCTACCGCGGGGCGGAGGGGGGTCGGTCACGGAACTGTAACGGGCGTGTCACGGGAACTGACCTGCTACGGAGGGGCTCCTGCGGCTGTCGCGACCGGGGTGGGTCCGCCCTCCGGACCAGCGCACAGTCCTCCGGTC
>JACCSE010000058.1 GCA_013813145.1 Gemmatimonadales bacterium | reverse complement strand
AGACGAAGTCCTCGCCCGACATCCGCTTCTGGCCCCGGTGGGCGGACGCGCTGAAGCGGAGCGCCCGATCGATCAGATCGAGGTCCAGGCGATCCGAGTGGCGCTCGAGGACGGCGCTCAGATCGGGGGCGAGGTCGGGCAAGGTTCCGGTCACACTGGTCCTGGAGAGGTTCGGACTTGGGCAACAACCGGTACCGCCGGCCTCTCTGGGGATGCCGGACAGGTACTGCTGCCTCCCTGACGATGGCGAGAAGTTCGCCGGGCGTCAACGCGGTCCGCCAGGGAGAGTCGTGCCTGCAGGTTGAGGGGCTGGTGGAAAGATAAAGCGGGTCAGGGGGTTAACAATCTGGCATCACGGATTTTAGCTCGGGCCATGGCGGGCTGTTGGTGCGCGGGTGCTAGGAGCGTCCTCCGGCGGGCCCACGCTCAAGCGGCGCTGCGAGCGCGCGCACCCATCATCGGGCGGAGGCGCTGGGGATGGTGCTCCCGCAGGGAGCGTTAGCGCGCCTCCAGGTCCCTGCGCGATCTCCACCGTCGAAGCGCGCGGCGGCGACCGGAGGGGGCGCCGTCCCCGGCGCCGCAGCCGACCCACCGATCCCCGGCGCCGCAGCGACCGGCGCGCCGCCAGATCGTCCAACGGTGCCGCTCACAGCAGCCCGGCAGTCGCGAAGCTCACGAAGCGGTCGCCCGCGATGATCACATGGTCGTACAGCGGCAGATCCAGCAGCCGGCCCGCCGCGGCGAGCTGCTGGGTGACCGCCCGGTCCTCCGCCGAAGGCGTCGGGTCTCCGCTGGGGTGGTTGTGTACGACGATGATTCCCGCAGCGGCTTCCGCGATCGCGGCGCGGAAGACCTCTCGCGGGTGCACCAGAGAGCTGTTGAGAAGACCGCGGGTGACCAACACCTCCCGCAGCACCTGGCTTTGACTGTCGAGGGCGAGCAGGTGGAACTCTTCCACCTGGAGGTCCCGCAGCCGTCCGACGTAGAGACGCACTACGTCCTCCGGTTCCCGGATCCGCTGCACCGGCGGCCGTTCCTCCCGAGCTAGCCGGGCGCCGAGCTCGAACGCGGCGACCAGCCGGCCCGCCTTGCTGGGGCCGATACCCTCGGCCTGGAGCAGTTCGGCCCGAGGCCGCTGCGCCAGGCGACGAAGGCTGCCCTCGCTGACCTCGAGCAGGCAACTCGCCACCTCGAGCACGCCCCGGCCCCCTTTGCCGGTTCCGAGCAGGACCGCAAGCAGCTCAGTGGTGGTCAACGCCGCAGGGCCAAGGGTCCAGAGCCGCTCGCGAGGGCGATCGGCGGTGGGGAGGGTGGTGAGAGTCACGGTCATGAGAAAAGCTAGTGCGCCGCGAGTGCCGGGCGGTGCCAATATTGCGCGAGCGCCGTCAAGCAAGCGCGCCGCGGAGGGCATCACCCAACTGCTCCGCCGTAGGGAACCGGTCGGCCGCCAACTTGGCCAGAGCCCGAAGAACGACGCGCTCCAGCGCCACCGGCACCGCCGGCCGCACCGTACGGAGCGGCGGCACCGGATCTGACAGATGGCGCGCCACGATCGCTTGCGCCGTAGCTCCACTGAAGGGGGGTGCGCCGGCCAGCATCTCGTAGAGCACGCATCCGAGACTGTAGAGATCGCTGCGTCCATCAATCCGGGGGCTGCCGCCGGCCTGTTCCGGGCTCATGTAGCCCGGAGTTCCCAACGAGAACCCTGACAGCGAGAGCTTCTCGCCGCCGGCGGCGTCGAGCGCGAACGCGATCCCGAAGTCCGAAACCAGGGCATGCCCCGGTTCCAGAAGAATGTTCTCCGGCTTGACGTCGCGATGAACGATCCCGCGGGCGTGGGCATACGACAGGGCGTCGGCGACCTCACGCGCGATGGCGACGGCGTCGTCCACCGGCAGCTCCCCCTCGCGGCGCAGGCGGTCCCGGAGCGACTCGCCTCGGACCAGGGGCATGACGTAGTAGGTCGCGGTGCGACCGTCTTCCAGCTCGAGCGTGCCGGAATCGTATAGCTGGAGGATGTGCGGGTGGTGCAGGCCGCTGATGATGGAGATCTCCCGCAGAAAGCGTCTCAGGTCGGTGGCCGAAGACACCTGCGGACGGAGCAGCTTGAGCGCGACGGCTCGGTTCAGCTTGCAATCTCGCGCCCGGTGCACCGTCGCCAGCGCGCCCCGGCCGATCTCCTGCTCCAGCACGTACCGCTGCCGCTCGGACGAAGGGCGGGTCACCGCCACGGTCCCCCGCAAGCGTTCGACCTCGGCCGTAAGGTCCGTCATCGGAGGGACGGCCAGCTCCTGGCGGACCCGGGCGTCATACGCGCGCGCCTGCTGCAGCGCTCCCGCCCAGTCTCCCGCTCCCGCAAGGGCGCGCACCAGGCCCAGCGCAGTCCGCTCGCCGAGCGGGTCGAGGGTCGCCAGCTTCCGCCAGCAGTCGATCTCGACGGTCTTCTGCCCCTGGGCGTCCGCCTGCCTCGCCAGCCGGTGAAGCGCCCGGGCATGCTCCTCCGCGAGACGAACTCGCTCCTCCTCGGTCCACCGCTCGAATTCGGGCGCCTCGGTCAGATAGAACCCATCCAGAAACGGCCCGCGGTAGAGCACCATTGCCTCGGCCGGGTCGTCCCGATCCAGCGCACGGCGGAACTCGGCCAGGTCGGAGACGATTCGGACCGGGTTGAGTCTTAGCGGGTCGGTGCCGAGGAAAACATCCTCGGCGAGCTGGCGCCGGACCGCGTAGACCAGTTGTTCCAGCGCATGGCGGGCCGGATCGGCCGGGCTCTCCGCCCAGAGATGAGCGACGAGCTTGTCCCGGGTCACGCCGCGATCGTATGCCGAGGCGATGAGGGTCAGCAGCGCCAGCCGCCGCCGTTGGCAGGCCACCGGAGCGCCACTGCTGTCCGCGAGCGTGAGCCCGCCGAACGCCTGGAGCCGGAACATGAGCGTCGAGTGAGCGGGGTGTGAGGAGTGGGTGAGCCCCGACCCCTATTCTATGCCCCGCGAATGGAACGGGGCAAGCAGCCGAGCCGGGTGGCCGGTGCTCCTCCCCTCCGTCTTCGCCAGCCCTGGAGGCTCCTATGCGGTTCGCTTCGATTCAGATAAGAAGGCTCACGGCTCTCGCCCTGCTCGGCGCCTGCACCTCGTCGCCCGCGGACCCGTCCGAGACCGCAGGGCCGATCCTTCTCCTCGTCCTGCCCAGCAGGGCCACCCTCAGCGGGGGTCATTCGCTGCATATGAGAGTGACCGCTAGGCAGACCGACGGCAGCGAGATCGCACCCACCGATATCTCGTGGTTCAGCACCGACGCGCGGATCGCGTCGGTCCTGCCGGATGGCATTGTCACTGGCCGGAGCGATGGGACGGTGGAGATCGTGGCGCGTTGGAACGGCGTCAAGGGAGTCGCGCAGGTAAACGTCATAACCCAGCGGGAGGCGCCCCGGCCCTGCGCAGAGCCCGACGGGCTCGGTGGTCAGGTCTCGGCTCTGAAGGCGGACAAGTGCCCGTCGCCCGGCCCGCTGGAGTGAGCCGTCAGCGGGAACCGCTCGAGCGACCTGCCGATCGAGGGTCGGCGGGTCGTCGGGGCCCGCCTCAGCTCTGCGTGGCACCATAGCCTAAGCGAGACAAGAGAGGAGATCGTCGTGGCGCGGAGCGGCCGGCACCGGCGCGCAACTACGCCTCGCTCTATCCCGTCGCAACCTTCCGCTCACGCCACTGCAACAACACAAAGATCAGTCACCGCCCCGTCCCGTGGCACTTCTTGTACTTCTTGCCCGACCCACAGGGGCAGGGATCGTTCCGCCCTACCGCAGGCACCGTGGCGGCGGCCTGCCGTCCGATCGGACCCAGCGAGGTCGTCACCGCAGGGCCGTTCCCGGCGCTGCTCCGCTGGGCCGCGGGCACCGGTGATGCCGCCCGAGGCGGCGGTCCCATGAACAGGTCGTCCGCGCCGGCCGTCGGCGCGGTGGCGGGCGACGGCGCCGAGGTCGGCAAACCCTTCGGGGCCGCGAACGGGCGGCGGGCGGGCACCATCGGGGGCTCCGGCCGGTCCGGCTCGGCGCTCACCTGAATCTTGAGGAAGCGCTCGGTGAACGTGGACTGGATGTCCCGCATCAGGTCCTCGAACATGTCGAACGCTTCCCGCTTGTACTCGACCAGCGGATCCTTCTGACCCCACGCGCGGTACTGGATGGCGTTGCGGAGCTGGTCCAGGTCGTACAGGTGATCTTTCCACCGTTCGTCCAGCACCGCGAGCATCACCTGGGAGAGGACCTGGCTGTCCACCTCGGGAATCCCGATCTGCTTCCCGAAGTCGGCCAGGTACTGGATCTTTCGCTTGAAGGCGTCCTCACCTTCGGCGTTCACCACCTCGACCATCCTGTCGATGGTGGGGGCGGCGTCGACGTCGGTCACCTGGTCGGCCGCCACCATGTACTGCAGGGTGAGCGCCTCGCGGAGCCCGCCCCGGTCGTACTCCTCGGGACGGTCGGCACCGACGAAGAACTGTCTCACGGCCCGGTCCAGCGCCGCCTCGATCATCCGGCGGGCCTCGGCCTTCAGCTCTTCGCCCCGTTCCAGCGCGAAGAGCCGGAGCGAGTAGATCACTTCCCGCTGCTGGTTCATCACGTCATCGTACTCGAGCAGCCGCTTCCGCTGTTGGAAGTTCTGCAGCTCGACCCGCTTCTGCGCCTGTTCGATGGCCCGGGTGACCAGGCCGCCGGTAATGACCTCGCCCTCCTCCGCCCCGCTCTTGTCCATCCACCGAGCGATCCGATCCGACCCGAAGAGCCGCATCAGGTCGTCTTCCAGCGAGAGGAAGAAGATCGACTGCCCCGGATCGCCCTGGCGGCCCGAGCGGCCGCGGAGCTGGCGGTCGATCCGGCGCGACTCGTGCCGCTCGGTGCCGATGATCTGGAGTCCCGCCTCGGGCTCCTTCAGGTCGAGATCTTTGCCCAGTTTGATGTCGGTGCCGCGGCCGGCCATGTTGGTGGCGATCGTGATGGCGCCCTTCTGGCCCGCGCCCGCCACGATCTCCGCCTCGCGCTGGTGATACTTGGCGTTGAGCACTTCGTGCCTGAGGCCGCGGCGCTTGAGCTGCCGGGAGAGGGTCTCGGAGACGTCCACGTTCACCGTGCCGATCAGAATCGGCCAGCCGAGCCCGTGGAGCCGTTCCACCTCGTCCATGATCGCGTCGTGCTTTTCCTTCCGGGTCTTGTAGATCCGGTCTACCTGGTCCGACCGCCGGATGGGACGGTGGGTCGGGATGACGGCGACCTCGAGGCCGTAGATCGAGTAGAACTCGGTCTCCTCGGTTTCGGCGGTGCCGGTCATGCCCGCCAGCTTGTCGTACATCCGGAAGTAGTTCTGGATGGTGATGGTGGCGAAGGTCTGGGTCTCGCCCTTGACCTGCACGCCTTCCTTGGCCTCCACCGCCTGATGCAGCCCGTCGGCCCAGCGCCGCCCCGACATCACCCGGCCGGTGAACTCGTCCACGATCACCACCTGTCCCTCCTGCACCAGGTAGTCCACCTCCTTGTCGTACAGGATGTGGGCTTGGAGCAGCTTGTGGATGATGTGGAGCTTCTCGCTCTTGAGGGCGTACTCGCCCTCAACCTCCCGCCGGCGCTCGATCCGGTCGTGGGGGGAAAGATCGGGGTCCCGATCGATCCGGTGGATCTCCTCGGAGATGTCGGGTACGAGGAAGAGTCCCGGATCGTCGGGCGACATGGCCTCCGCGCCACGGTCGGTCAGATGGACCGAATGGCCCTTTTCGTCCAGCACGAAATAGAGCACGTCCTCCATGTCCCGCATCCGCTGCTGCCTGATGGGCAGCTTGCGGTCGGCGATGGCGTCGAGCTCCATCCGCTGGACCATCTGCTTGACGCCCGTCTCATTGAACATCTTGAGCAGCCGCTTGTTCTTCGGCATGCCGAGCTGGGCCTGGTAGATCTTGAGCGCCGCCTCGTCCTTGCCTTTGGGGTCCTCCAGCAGCCGCTCCCCCTCGGCGAGCAGCGTATTCACCACGCCGGTCTGCTTCCGCACCAGTTCGGCCACCTGGCGGTTGAACCGGGCGTACTTGTCGTCCGCTTCGTTGCCCACCGGCCCCGAAATGATGAGCGGCGTCCGCGCCTCGTCGATGAGGATCGAGTCCACCTCGTCGATGATGGCGTAGGCGTGCTCCCGCTGCACCCGCTGCTCCAGCGAGAACACCATGTTGTCGCGCAGGTAGTCGAAGCCGAACTCGTTGTTGGTGCCGTAGGTGATGTCCGCGAGATAGGCGGCCCGGCGCGTCGGAGAGGACGGCTCGGTATCGTCGAGACAGGTGACCGTGAGGCCCAGGTACTCGAAGACGTGGCCCATCCACTGGGAGTCGCGGCGGGCCAGGTAGTTGTTGACGGTGACCAGGTGCGCGCCGCGGCCGGCCAGGGCGTTGAGGTAGAGCGGGAGGGTGGCGACGAGAGTCTTGCCTTCGCCGGTCGCCATCTCGGCGATCCGGCCCCGGTGCAGCACCACGCCACCGATGAGCTGCACGTCGTAGGGGACCATGTCCCAGACCATCTCGTGGCCGGTCACCAGCAGGGTGGTGCCCATCAACCGGCGGCAGGCCTCGCGGACAGTGGCGTACGCCTCGGGCAGCAGATCGTCGAGCGCGGCGGCCAGCTCCTTCTTCCACCGGCTCTCCAACTCGTGGAACTTCCGCTCCAACGCGTCGCGCTCCGCCGGATCGGCGCAGGCATGCTTGGCCGCCCGGACCTCTTCCAACTCGGTCCGAAGCGCTCCGGTCCGCTCCGCCAGCAGCGCCCGGAACTTTCCGGTCTGCGCCTTGAGCTCGTCCTCGCTGAGATCCTTGAGCCGCTCCTCGTGGCCATGGATGAGGTCGAGGACCGGCTGGATATGCTTCCGTTCCCGGTCGAACCGCGTCCCGAAAACCGCGGTCATCAGTGTCTTGATCATGCTGGATCCAAATATAACCGGTGCCGGGTGACATACTCGGCGACCGAGTCGGGTACGAAGTAGCGAAGCGGGAGCCGGTCCCGCGCTCTCTGGCGTACTTGGGTGGCGGAGATGTCGACTGAGGGCACCCGGATGACGCGCTCGATTCCGGCTGACTCCGGTACCGGCGACCCGGGGCGGGCGAACACCACGACGCGAGCCAGCCGGGGAATCTCCGCGGCCGACCGCCAGGCCGGCAGTTCCGCCGCGGCGTCCGCGCCGAGCAGCAGGGTCAACTCGACGCCGGGGTGCCGGGCCCGCAGCTCGCGGAGGGTATCGACCGTATACGACGGACCCGGGCGCTCCAGCTCCGCCCGCTCCACCTCGAAGCCGGTGTGGCCGGCCACGGCCAGCCGCAGCATCGCGGCGCGCTGGTCTGCCGGCGCGCGGTGCCGCCCGCCCTTGAACGGCTGTTCTCGCGCGGGGACGAAGCGCAGTGCCTCGAGCCCCAGAGTTTCCGCGGCCACTTGCGCTACGATGAGGTGCCCGTGGTGAACCGGATCGAACGACCCCCCGAAGAGGCCGACCATCCGCTCAGGAGGCCCCGGCCGTGACGGGAGGGCAGACTTCGCCGGCGCCGGGAGCCCGCGGATGGAAGCGCCGGATGTAGCCACAGGTCTCCTGTACGTCCTCGCGGTAGCCGAGCCGCGAGTAGGCTTGGACCAGCTTGATCAGCGCCTCAGGGGCGATGTCGGCGCGGGGGTAGGTCGCCACCAGGTCCTTGAGGTACAGGATGGCGGAGTCGTAGGCCTTCAACCGAAAGTAGTAGAGGGCAGCCCGATACTCCTTGTAGGCAAACCGCTCCCGCAAATCGTCGATCCGCTCCTGGGCTCGCGCCGCGACGCTGCCTCCCGGGTAGCGGTTGAGCAGCTCCTGGTACGTAGCGAGCGATGTCTGGCCGTACGACGGATCGAGCTCGGGCCGGCGCCAGAGGTCGGCATAGACGTCGCCCGCCCGGAGCAGCGCCTCGGGAGCCAAGGGGTCGTTGGGCGTCTCGTCGGAAACACGCCGGAACTCCCGCGCCGCCTGGAGATGATTGCCCAGCGCGAAGTGGGCCTCTCCGACGTAGTAGCGGGCGCGGGCGGCACGCGGGTCGCCGGGGGCAAACTCGAGCAGCGCACGTTCCAGATGTTTGAGCGCATCGCCCCATTTGCCCTGCCGCACTCGCGATTCGGCCAGCCGCCAGAGCGAGTCCACCTGCTGGGGCGAGACTCCCTCGGCCGAGCGCTGGAGCGGCGACGGAGTGGTCGCGGGTTCGGGCCCGGCGCCGCCGCCGCACCCCAAGGCACCTCCGGCGAGAGAGAGTGAGAAGCGGAGACCGATCGAAAACCGACGACGCATCATGGTGTATCCGCGCGGGCGCTGTCGCCCGCAGTAGGTATCAGCCCGAGCCGGGCCAGCCGGAGGCTGGCCGCCTCGCCGATCGAGTCCGGCTTCGCGCCCGAGGCCGAGACCGCGCTTTGAAACGCGATCGCCGCGCCGAGGGTGTCGCCCTCGCGCAGACGCAGCTCACCCAGGTTCACCAGCGCGCGGCGGCCGGTGACGGACGTCGAATCGACCCGGGATGCCTCCGCGAACCAGAGACCGGCGTCCTCCGGCCGTCCCGCCGACTGCGCTCTCAGACCCTGCGCGAGCGCGCAACCGGCGGTTTCCGAGCGCGCTGCCGACTGGAGGCTGGAGTCCTGCGCCCGGCGGACCACCGCGCGGTACTGGAGCAATGCCTGCCCGCATCCAGCCGTCGCCTCCAGCGCACGCCCGTACCGAAAGAGCAGCGAGTCCACCGTGCGTCCATCGCCGGCCGCGGCGATCGCGCCGGGAAGCAGCTCGACCAGTTCGTCGGCCTCCGTGCCCGGCTGCTGCGCGAGCACCAGCGCGTAGCGGCCCGAAACCGCGTCCGGGGCGATCGTCCTGATCCCCAGCACCGCCGCCTGAAGCGCGGCCCCGTCGCCATCCTGCTCCGCGGCTCGCGCCACCGCGTCGAGCCCGGCGGCGGCCTCGCTGCTTCGAGTGGGATCTTCACCGGCCAGGTGAAGATAGGCGTCCGTCGCGTCGGTCAGGCGGCCGGCCCGGAGGGCCGCGGCACCCGTCTTTGCCAGGATCCGAGGCTCGCTGCCGCCCCGGGGGAGCTCACGGTATATCTCCAGCGCCCCGGCGTAGCGGCCGAGCGCGTATGCCTCGTCGCCGCGCCGCTCGCCGTCGCCGGCCCCGCACCCGATGCCGAGAACCAGGCTGAGCGGCAAGACCCACCGAGCGATCACGTCCCAGCGCGACCCAGCATCGCGAGGTAGGCTTCCACCCGAGCGTTCTCCGGCCGGCGCTCGAGGCACCGCTTCCACACCTGCCGGGCCCCGATGGCGTCGCCCGAGAGGTAGTGGGCCAACCCAAGCGCCGCCTCCGCGTCCACGAAGTTGGGTCGCGCGGCGAGCACGTGCTCCAACGCTTCCCTCGCCTCCAACGGCCGGCCACTCTCGAGCAGGAGGCGAGCCATCCGGTAGCGCAGGTCGTGGAACGAAGGGCCCAGCTCGAGCGCGCGTCCATACTGCTCGATCGCGCGGTCGGCGGAGCCACCCTCTGCATAGGCTTCGGCCAGCTCGGAGTGGAGATTGGCGAGTCGAGCGGCGACGTGCGCCGGCAGTCCGGTGGAGGGGGGCGCGACGCTCGCGGCGGCACGGTGGAACGATTCATCGGCCTCTCGCTCGCGGCCCAGCTCGTTCAGGACCACGCCCTGATGGATCAGGGCCTCGAGGTAGCGCGGGTTGAGCTCGAGCGCCTTGGCGAACTCATCCAGCGCCCGCTCTCCATGCCCCAGCAACGAGAGCGAAACCCCCAGCAGGTGATGCACGTCCGCGAAGGCCCGCCCGCCGGCCACGATCTCCTCCAGCAGGTGCACCGCCCCGTAGTAGTCCTGAACCGCGAAGCGTTCCTGTGCCCGCGTCAGCAGGCGGTCAGTCTGCCCTGCCATACACCTTCCGGAACCACGCGACGAAGCGACCCACTCCCTCGGGAAAAGGGATCCGCGGCGCATACCCCAGCACCGCTCCCGATTTGGTCAGATCGGCCGCGGTGCGCTGCACGTCGCCCGGCTGCATCGGCGCCCACTCGATGTTGGGCCGCATGCCGAGCGCGCCGGCGATCTCCTCGACCATGGCTCCGGTAGGCACCGTCCGGTTCCCGCCGAGATTGAACGTTTCGACCCCGAACGGAGCCGCGGCGGTCCAGTCCACCGCCGCCAGCACACCGGCGACGATGTCGTCGCAGTAGGTG
>JACCSE010000015.1 GCA_013813145.1 Gemmatimonadales bacterium | reverse complement strand
GTGCCCGACTCCGCGAGGTAGGCACCACCAACCGAACCCACCTCGAGGACTACCGCCGCGCCCTCGACGGGGGCGTGGCGGCCGTCCTGACCGTGCACCGGTCCAATTTCGAGCAGCGCGGATTCGTCGCCAGCCCGGAGCCGGCCGCTCTCGCGCGGCTCGCGACGGACGCCGGCGTGCCCTACCTGTACGACGTGGGCAGCGGGCTGCTCGCGGACCTCTCGCCCTGGGGTCTGACCGGCGAGCCCACCGTCGCCGAGGCGCTGAGCGCGGGTGCCGGCCTCGTTCTCTTCAGCGGCGACAAGCTGCTCGGCGGGCCGCAGGCCGGCTGCATCGTCGGCCGGAGCGAGCTGGTGCTGCGCTGCCGGGAGCATCCCATCGCCCGCGCGGTGCGGGCCGACAAGATGACCTTCGCCGCCCTCGCGGCGACGCTGGTGCTCTATCGGGATCCGCCGACCGCCGTGGCCGCGGTCCCGGTTCTCCGGATGCTCACGCTTCCGCCGGCGGAGTTGGAGCGGCGGGCGCGGCTTCTCGCCGCCGCCTGTCCTCCGGCGCTTCTGCCCGAGCTCCTGCCCGGTGAATCGGCGGTCGGCGGCGGCGCCTTTCCCAGCGCGGTACTTCCCACGACGCTCGTCGCCCTCAGCCCGGGGGAGCTCGGCGCCGATGGGCTCGCCCTCCGGCTTCGGGTCGGCGACCCCGCGGTGGTCGCGCGGGTCGGCGGAGGCCGGGTGCTCCTCGATCCGCGCACCCTGCCGGAGGACAGCGCGGCAACGGTGGGTGCGGCATTGGTGGAAGCACTCCGCGAGTGAGCGGCAGGCCAGCGGTCTTCCTCGACCGCGACGGCACGCTGATCGAGGATCCCGGGTACCTGTCCGACGCGGGCCGCATGCGGCTCCTTCCCGGCGCGGCAGACGCGGTTGCTCGGCTCAACCGCGCCGCGCTTCCCGTGGTCGTGGTCACCAACCAATCCGGGATCGCGCGAGGGCTCGTGACCGAGCAGCAATACCTCGCGACCGAGCGCCGGCTGGACGAGCTGCTCCAGCCCCACGCCGCGCACGTCGACGCCCACTACTTCTGCCCGCACCATCCGGACGTGACCGGCCCCTGCGACTGCCGGAAGCCCGCCCTGCTCCTGTATAACCGCGCCGCCGACCGTTTCGGGATCGACCCGGCGGCGAGCTGGTGGATCGGCGACCGGCTCCGCGACGTGCTCCCCGCTGAAGCCCTTGGCGGCCGCGGCATCCTGGTGCTGAGCGGAGCCGGAACTGAGGACGCCGCGAGTGCCCAGGCCCGGCAAATCCAGATCGCCCCCGATCTACCCGCCGCAGTGGACTCGGTTCTGACGCGCCGTCCCTAGCCCGCCAGCGCTGCCCCGCCGCCCCGCTGCCCCGCTACCATTACCTTCCCCCGCCATGACCATGCGCATCGCCGTGGCCGTGTCGGGGCGTGGCAGCAATCTCGAGGCGTTGCTGCGCACGCTGGGCCCGGGGGCGCCTGCACGGGTCGTCCTGGTCCTCAGCAACCGTCCGGACGCGGGCGCGCTCGCTCGCGCCGCCGAGCACGGGGTTCCGGCCACCGTGCTCGCCGACGCCGGCGATCCGGGCGAATGGCTCGAGTGGCTGGAGCGCCACCGCGTGGACCTGGTGGTCCTCGCCGGCTATCTCAAGCTGGTCCCCGCGGCGGTCGTCGCGAAGTATCGCGACCGGATCGTGAACATCCATCCCGCTCTCCTGCCCGCCTTCGGCGGGCCGGGTATGTATGGCCGCCGGGTGCACCAGGCCGTCCTCGCGAGCGGCGCCCCGGAGAGCGGCGCCACCGTGCACCTGGTGGACGAGCACTACGACCGCGGCGCCGTGCTGGCCCAGGCCCGGGTCCCGGTGCTGCCGGGAGACACCCCGGAGGGTCTTGCCGCGCGCGTCCTCGCGGCGGAGCACCGGCTGCTCCCAGCCGTGGTGCTGGCTGCCGCGGCAGCCGGCCGGCCGGTCCCGCTTCCCCAGCCTGTGGAGTCCCACCCGTGATTCGTCCGCCATGCCGCGCGCTCTGATCTCGGTCAGCGACAAACGCGGGATTGTCCCGTTCGCGCAGGGTCTTACCGCGCTCGGCTGGGAGATCGTCTCCACCGGCGGCACCGCCGCCGCGCTCCGCGGGGCGGGCGTGCCGGTCATGTCGGTGGACGAAGTCACCGGCTTTCCCGAGCTGCTCGACGGACGGGTGAAGACCCTTCACCCCGCCATCCACGGCGCGCTGCTGGCCCGGCGCGACTCGCCCGAGCATCTCGCGGCCGTTCGGGAGCGCGGCATCGTGCCGATCGACCTGGTCGCGGTGAACCTGTATCCCTTCCGGATGACGATTTCCCGGCCCGGCGTGACCTTCGACGACGCGGTGGAGAACATCGACATCGGCGGCCCCTCGATGCTTCGTTCCGCGGCCAAGAATCACGAGTTCGTTCTTCCGGTGGTGGACCCGACCGACTATCCGGATGTATTGGAGCTGCTCCGCCGGGGCCCCATCCGGCCCGAGGTCCGGCGCGAGTTCGCGGCCAAGGTGTTCGCCCACACGGCGGACTACGACGCGGCCATCGCCGGCCATCTCACCCCGAAGGAAGACGGGCTCCCTGCTCGCCTCGGGCTGGCCATGGAGCGGGTCCAGACGCTTCGCTACGGTGAGAACCCCGTCCAGCGCGCCGGACTGTACGTCACCGAGGAGCCGCGCGGAATGCGGGACCTCACCCAGCGCCAGGGGAAGGAGCTTTCCTTCAACAATCTGCTGGACGTCGACGCGGCGATGTGGGCGGTGGCCTGCTGGGCCAACCGGCCGGCGTGCGGCATCATCAAGCACACCACTCCCTGCGGGATCGCGGTCGGCGCCACGGCCGCCGAGGCCTTTCGGAAGGCGCGCGCGACCGACCCGGTCTCCGCCTTCGGCTCGGTCATCGCGTTCAACACGGTAGTGGACCGCGCCACCGCGCAGGCGATGGCCGACCTGTTCGTCGAGGTGGTCGTCGCTCCGTCGTTCCATGAGGAGGCGCTGGCGGTCTTCGCGGCGAAGAAGGCGCTCCGCGTCGTGGAGCTGCCGGTGAGCCGGGGCGCCCGGGCGCTTGACTACAAGCGGGTGCGGGGCGGTTTCCTGGTGCAGGACCAGTTCGAGTTCGACCCCGCGGACCAGGAGTGGACGGTCGCCACGGCACTGCGGCCATCGGAGCGGGAGTGGGCCGATCTCCGCTTCGCCTGGGCGGCGGTCGCGTCGGTCAAGTCGAACGCGATCCTGCTCGCCCGGGACGAGCGGGCGATCGGCATCGGCGCCGGCCAGATGAGCCGGGTGGACAGCGTCTTCCTCGCCATCCACAAGGCCCGGCAGGGAGAGCACGCTCTGCCCGGCGCGGTGCTCGCGTCGGACGGCTTCTTCCCGTTCGCCGACGGCGTGGAGCAGGCCGCCGCCGCCGGCGTGACGGCCATCGTCCAACCCGGCGGCTCGGTGCGCGACCCCGAGATCGTCGAGGCCGCCGACCGCCACGACATCGCGATGGTCATGACCGGCCACCGCCAGTTCCGCCACTAACCGACGACCCATGAATCCAACGCAGCAGGAGCGGCCGCCGTACCTCTGGGCCTTTGCCGCCTTTCTCCTGGTCCTCCTGATCTACGTGGCGACGCTCGCGCCGACCACCGCGTTCTGGGACACCTCGGAATACATCGCGGCCGCCAGGGTGCTCGGCATTCCCCACCCGCCCGGTAACCCGCTCTTCATCGTCCTCGCCCACACCTTCGGGCTGCTGCCGGTCGCCGAGTCGTACGCGACCCGGATCAATCTGTTCGCCGCGATCACGAGCGCGGGGGCCGCGGGGTTCTGGTTCCTGGTGGCGGAGCGCTGGCTCAGGGCCATCGTGGCCAACCGGTGGGCGCGCTACGGCGCGGCGCTGGGCGGCGTGCTCGTCGGCGCCACCTCGTGGACCGTCTGGAATCAGTCCACCGTCAACGAGAAGGTGTACACCGTCTCGCTCCTCTCCATCGCCATCGTCATGTGGCTGGTAGTCCGCTGGGGCGACGACGAGGCGGGCACCCACCGGGACCGCTGGCTGGTGCTGATCGCCTACGTGCTGGCGCTGACCTCGACCAATCACCTGATGGGCTTCCTCGCCCTGCCTGCCCTCGTGGTCTACATCCTCTGGACCGACTGGCGGGTGCTGCTCCGGCCCTGGGCCATCGTGACCTTCTGGGCGCTGCTCCTCGCGGTGAGCGGCGAAGGGTTCGAGATGATCCGGGGCGAGGGCCCGCAACGGATCGTGCTCGGCCTCGCGACCGTGGGGGTGCTCGGCTGGGCCGTCTGGCGGACGCCCCGGGATCCATTGGTCTACCTCGGCCTGCTTTCCGTCGTGGTGGGGATCTCGCTCAACTATCTCTGGCTCCCGCTTCGCGCGGGCCAGTTCCCGCCGATCAACGAGGGGGAGCCGGTCGGGCTCTTCAGCCAGGCGCTGATGGATCTGCTCAACCGGGTGCAGTACGGCAAGCCGTCGCTGCTGGAACGCCAGGCGAGCTTCGGGGGGCAGATCGCGAACTTCTGGCAGTACTTCTCCTGGCAGTTCGCCCGCGACTGGAGCCGGCTGTCCGCCGCCGTGACCGCGCTCTTCACCGTGCTGGGGCTGAGCGGACTGTGGGCGCTGTGGAAGTCGGACCGGCGCGGCGGTCTCGCCGCGGCCGCGCTGCTGGGCGTGCTCACGCTGGGGCTGGTGTTCTACATGAACTTCAAGTACGGCTTCTCCCAGTATCCGGACCAAGCGTCGCTCCCTCGGGAGGTCCGCGAGCGGGACTACTTCTTCCTGGGCTCGTTCTCCGCGTTCGGGCTGTTCGTGGCCCTGGGGCTCGGCGCGCTGATGCAGGGGATCGTGGAGTTCTTCCGCGACAAATGGACGCCGGCCGGCCGCTGGGCCGCGGCCAGCCCGGTGCTCGCCCTCTCCCTCATCCCGCTCGCCGGCAACCGGGTCACGGCGAGCCGGGCCCACGAGACCATCGCCCGCGACTTCGCCTACGACATGCTCCAGTCGGTGGAGCCCTACGGCATCCTCATCACCGCCGGCGACAACGACACCTTCCCGCTCTGGTACGCGCAGGAGGTCGAAGGCATCCGGCGGGACGTGACCCTGGCGAATCTCTCGCTGATGAACACCGAGTGGCACCTGCGGCAGTTGCACCGGCGGGAGACCCCGGCGTTCGACCCGAGCAAGGCGGCGGCGCTGTGGAAGAACTTCCCGGCACCGCCCCGGCCGGCGGAACCGGCGCTGAGCCTTCAGCCGGCTGAGATCGACAGCCTCCCGGAGGCCATGCGGGCTCCGCCCGAGGGCGGGATCGCCTTCGACAGCATCTCCATGCGGTTCGGGCAGGACGTGCTGCTGCGCCAGGATCTCGCCACCATCTTCCTGATCCGCGACAACCTCGGCGAGCGCCCGATCTACTTCAGTTGGAGCGACGGCGGCTATCCGGACCAGACGCTCGGACTGAGCCCGTACCTCCTGTCGCAGGGATTCGTCCGCAAGCTCCTGCCCCGCCCCGTCGTGGCGGCGGGAGACTCGGTGGTCCTGACCCAAGGCCTCGGCTATCTCGACGTCCCACGGACCGAGAAGCTGCTGTGGGACGTCTACCACTGGCGCGCGGCCACCCGCGACCGGCCCCGCGGATGGGTGGACCAGCCGTCGGGCTCGATCCTTCAGCTCTACGCGGTGGTCTACAACGGCGCGGCGCGCGCCTTTGCCGAAGCGGGAGACAGCGCGATGGCGGAGAGGGCGGACTCGGTGGCCCGGCAGGTGTCGGAGGAGCTCAAGGAGGGGCTGAGGCTTCAATGAGCCTTGCAGGAAGCCCAAGGGCATCCGCGTACGGCTGCTATATTCTTGTTCGCCACCTTCGGGAGACCCCCACGTGCCGAAGCGCTCCCACGCCGTTCAACCCGGTGCCGCCCTCGCGCTGTTCGTCCTCGCCGGCTGTTACCATGCCACGGTCGACACCGGCGCCACCCCTGGACCGCAGACGATCCGCAAACCCTTCGCGTCGGCCTGGATCTACGGGCTCGTCCCGCCCAGCACCGTGGAGACCGAGGCCCGGTGCCCCACCGGGGTGGCCCGGATCGAGACCCGGCGGAGCTTGGTGAACTACCTGGTCAACTTCCTGACGTTGGGGATTTACACGCCCATGCAGATCGATGTCACCTGCGCCGCGCCGATCGAAGGAGTCGACGGGATTCCGCGCCGGCCGGCCCCGCCGGACACGATTGCGGCGGCGCGCGCGGCGGAGACCGACCAGACGATCCGCCGGGGACCCGATGGGTCGGGGATGGGCAGCGCCGTTTCTATCTACCGGTCGGCTGCCGCGCCGTTGCCGACATCCCGCGGCCAGACCGCTTCTACTTCAGGACGGAAGCGGCGGCGCGGGCTGACGGCTATAGCAGAAGCGAGCAGTGCTGACGGCTTGACGCATGGAGGCAAATTCCCCAAGCTGTTCTCCCGCTAGTAAGTGTTCACAAACCCTCGCCCGGAGTCCTTGTGCTCACTCCCATCCTACGGCCCGCTGCGATGCCCGTGGCAGCGCTCATGCTCGCCGCGTGTGGCTCCGGCGCGCCCGCGCGCGACATTGCCACTGACTCCGCTTCCACGGCGGCTGCCGAGGCGCCCGGCGATGCTGGCAGCGGCGCCGCCCATGTCGTGACCGTCACCACTATGGACTATGCGTTTGAGGCTCCGGCGAAGATCCCGGCCGGGCTCACGACCTTCCAGCTCGTCAACAATGGCCCCTCGCTGCACCACGTGCAGCTTGTCAAGCTGGAGGACGGGAAGACTGCCGATGATTTCATGGCTGCGCTCAAGTCCGGGGGGCACCCGCCCCGGTGGGCCAGCATGGCTGGGGGACCAAATCCGCGGGAAGGAAGGAGCGCTGCCAGCACCACGCTCATGGTGGAGCCTGGCAATTACGCCATGATCTGCTTCATCCCGACCGCGGATGGAGTGCCCCACGTCATGAAGGGGATGGTGCGCCCGCTCACCGTGACCGGGCCGAAGCCGTCCCCTGGCGAGGAGCCCGCGGCGGATGTCGTCATGAAGCTGGTGGATTTCGACTTCCAACTGTCCCAGCCACTCAAGGCCGGGCAACAGATGCTGCGGGTCGAGAACCACGGGCCTCAGCCGCATGAGCTGGCCATCGTGCGCTTGAAATCGGGGAAGGACCCGATCGACTTCGCTGAGTGGGGCATGAAGCCTGTCGGTCCTGCGCCCGGCACCGTATACGGCGGCGTCAGCGGCATCATGCCGGGCGCGCACGCCTGGGTGGCGCTCGATTTGCCGCCGGGCGACTACGCGCTCCTCTGCTTCGTCCCCGAGGGCAAGGACGGTAAGCCCCACTTCGAGCACGGCATGGCTAAGAGGGTCACGGTGAGCTGAACGGATTGGGGCGCGCGGCGCTCAGCATCCATCTGTCTCGTGTCAAAAATTCTCTCTGCGCAAACGGGCTCCGCCGACCTACAGGGGTGGGGGAGCCCGCGCCGCTTCCTCGATGTACATCGTCCGACCTGCGCCGACACCCTTTACTCACCCGCCATCGAGCACCGCCTGCAAGAGCAAGAACACCCCGTAGAAGAGAATCCCGACTATTACCCCGGCGATGCTCATCTTGAACGTAAGGACGAGTAGGTCGGCCATCGGCAGTTTCAGGCCGGTCAAGATTACGCGCCCTGGGAGCCTTGCTTGAGACGCGGCGATGGCCACCTGCTCTCCTGTGATGACTGGGGAGCAGACCGTGCACATCTCAGCAGCCCAATTGTACATCTCTGTGTTCCAGGGATATGTCTTCCCGCAGTTTGGACAGACGAATGTGTCGGCCATGGCTGAGGTGGTGGTGACGGGGGTAAAGCACACTCGCATGTGACAGCGGACAGGCGCACTATCCTATTGGCCGGAACACCTCCGCGATAGGCCTCGGTGCGACAGCACGGGGGCGATGCGGAGCGCCCTCTCGATCTCCACCTTCCGCACACTTCGCCACAGTTGCTGACGCCATCGGGTGTTGGCTTGCCTAAATTACATGGCGGGAGGAGCTTTCCTCGAATGGGCGTGGTGGCCGAGTGGTTGAAGGCAGCGGTCTTGAAAACCGCCAAGGGCGAAAGTCCTTCGTGAGTTCGAATCTCACCCACGCCGTGTTCGCAGGGGAGACCGAGGAGACAAGGGGTCGCTGATGCTCTGGTACATCGCCGCGGGCAGCCCGCTACGGCCTCGAGACCGCGACCCTCACGCCCGAAATGCGTGCCCTGCTTACCGTCGGCTTCTGCGGGGGGTACACCACCTTTTCCGCCTTCAGCTATGAAACCATAGTCCTGCTGAAGGATGGAGAGTGGATGAGGGCCGGCTGGTACGTCGCGGGAAGCGTACTGCTCTCGTTGCTCGGGATGTTCGTCGGGCTTGCCCTCGCCCACGAGGGAATCGCCGCCCACGGTCAGGGGTCTTCCTCCTTGGGAAACTGACCCCCTATCAGTGCGCCGATCAGTCCGCCGACCGCGCCGCCTGCCAGAAACGAGAAGGGCACGGCTCCCTCTCCGCACGGGCTGTCCGCGTTGCACCAGGCCATGGCCGACAACGCCAGTCCGAGCCCGATCGTAATCCCACCGATCAGTGCCCCCTTTTTCCAGTGCGTGGGGCGGATATCGCGCCGCACCGAATCGATCGCGAGCGGCTGCCGGAGCGGTCCCTGGGCCGCCACAGCCAGAACCTGGCTCGGCCGGGGGCCCACGATGGGCGCGTGCTGCGCGCCGGCAGCCGTCGTAAGGGTCATGACCAGAAGGAGAGCGAGTCGGACGGGCGGCTGCATGGACACCTCGCGGTTGAGTTCCCCCACAAAGTGATCCCAGGGCGTGACCCACGCGTGACTCGCCTCAACCCGGAGCGCGGACCAGGGCGCTTGTCGATTTTCGGCCCGGTCGAACGACTACCAGTATCCACAGCCGTTCGACTCCGTCCCGGAGGACGCCGTGAAATACCTGTGTTTGATCTACAGCGACGAGGAGCTGCTCGGCGCATTGCCGAGGCCGGAGTGGGACGCCCTCGTGGGCGAGTACCTGGATTACGATGAGGAGCTCCGCAGGAGCGGCCACTACATCACCGCGGAGGCCCTCCAGACCGTTCAGACCGCCACCGTCGTCCGGGTTCGGAACGGCAAGCTGGCGACGGCGGACGGGCCCTACGCCGAGACCAGGGAGCAGTTGGCCGGGTTCTTTCTCATCGAGGCCCGGGACCTGAACGAGGCCATCCAGGTTGCCTCGAGGATTCCGTCGGCCCGCCTCGGCGGCGTCGAGGTGCGCCCGATCATGGAGCTGGAGCAGCTTCGAGGCCCGCACTGGTCGCGAACCATAACCCAGGGAGACTAGTATGTTGGGAGACAGAGACGCTACCGCCACCGTTGGAGTCAAGGATCTTCAGGTGGCCAAGAAGTTCTATGAAGGCAAGCTCGGCCTGAAGCAGGCCGGCCCCGAGGATCCGGAGTTTCTGCTGTACCAGACCGGGAGCACCCGGCTCTTCGTCTATCGGTCACAGTATGCGGGAACCAACCAGGCTACCGGAGTTACCTGGTCAGTCGGCTCTCGCTTCGAGGAGCTCGTGCGGAGCCTCGGCGCCAAGGGGGTGGCGTTCGAGCGGTACGATCTGCCCGGCACCACTCGAGAGGGAGACGTGCACGTGTCGGGAGAGATAAAGACGGCCTGGTTCAAGGATCCGGACGGAAACATTCACAACCTGGTCAACCAGTAGACTGCGTCACCTCCGCCGAGGGCAGGTTAATTTTCCGGCAGGGAGTCCTCATGAACGATGAAACACTCACCCGGGCCCTGTCCGCGGCGACGCTGGCACTCCGAATCACGCTCGGCGTCTTTCTGCTTCAGTGGGGCGTGGAGAAGTTCGTGGTGCCGGAGAACACCGTCGCTATCTGGGGGCACTTCTACGGGCTCGGCGTCTCCCAGAGTTTGGGCTACCTGTTCGGCGCGGTGGAGGTCGCCCTCGCGGTCTGTCTGTTCCTCGGAGCATTCCGCACCGTGGCGTACGGCGCGGCGCTGGCGCTGCACGCGGTGACCGTGCTGGTGTCCTGGCGGCAGCTGCTCGATCCCTGGGGCAGTCCCGAGAACCACCTCTTCACCGCCAGCATTCCGGTGCTCGGCGCCTTCATCGCGCTCTTCCTGCTGCGGCACTGGGACCGCCTGCCGGGTCGCGGCGGATGACCGAGGCCGTTACCGCTCAGCGCGCCCGCGACGTGGTCGATACCGTCTACCGCTCCGAGTCGCGCCGGGTCCTCGCCACGCTGATCCGTCTGCTCGGGGACTTCGACCTGGCCGAGGAGGCGCTGCACGACGCTTTCACCGCCGCGGTGGAGCGCTGGCCGCGGGACGGCGTGCCCGGCAACCCCCGCGCATGGCTGATTTCGGCCGGCCGTTTCAAGGCCATCGACGGACTCCGGCGGCGGGCCCGGTTCGACGCGTCCCTCGGGGCGATCGCCGAGCGGCTCGACGCCGACCCAGGCGAACCCGCCGGGCTGGATGAAGAGGGCGTCGCCGACGACCGGCTTCGGCTGATCTTCACCTGCTGCCACCCGGCCCTGGCGCCGGAGGCGCAGATCGCGCTCACCTTGCGCACCATCTGCGGCCTCACCACCGAGGAGATCGCCCGGGCGTTCCTCGCGCGGCCGGCCGCACTGGCGCAACGCATCGTGCGGGCCAAGGCCAAGATCCGCGACGCGCGGATTCCTTACGAGGTCCCCGGCCTGGCCGACCTTCCGGACCGGCTCGACGTGGTGCTGCACGTCATCTATCTGGTGTTCAACGAGGGCTACTCCGCTTCGTCGGGCGAGTCGGTCACCCGGCACGATCTCTCCACCGAGGCCATCCGGCTCGGCCGGCTGCTCGTCGAGCTGTTACCGGAGCCGGAGGCTCTCGGCCTGCTGGCGCTCATGCTGCTGCACGAGGCCCGGCGGGCCGGGCGCACCTCGCCCTCGGGCGAGCTGGTGGTGCTGGAGGACCAGGACCGCTCGCTCTGGAACCGGGAGCAGATCGCGGAGGGACTGGGGCTGGTACAACGGGCGTTCTCGTCGCGGCGGATCGGTCCGTATACGGTCCAGGCGGCGATCGCCGCCGCACACGCCGGCGCGCCTCGAGCGGCGGCGACGGACTGGGCCCAGATCGTCGGGCTCTACGACGTGCTGGCGCGGGCGGAACCGTCGCCCGTTGTCGAGCTGAACCGCGCGGTCGCCGTGGCGATGCGCGATGGACCCGAGGCGGGTCTCGCCCTCGTCGACGACATCCTGGGCCGCGGGGAGCTGGAGGAATACTACCTGGCACACTCGGCCCGGGCGGACCTGTGCCGGCGGCTGGGAAGAACGGCGGAGGCCCGGGCTTCCTACGAACGCGCCCTCGGGCTAGCCCGGCAGGAGCCGGAGCGGCGGTATCTCGAGCGACGAATGGTGCAGTTGACGGAAGGTAGAAGTGACTTGAAGTCTGACTGATAACTCTGCTGGAGGCAATGCGTTACTAGTATTGCCTTCCACCAGTTGTCATCCTGACAGCGGGCCGGTCCCAAACCCCCGCCACTCACCCCTCAATGCCGCGGCCATCTCCGCGGGTACCGGAATCCCCCGATACATCTCTCGCGCGGTGCCCTCGGCCGGGATGCCCACCCGCCGGCGCGCTTCCGCCACCGGGAGGTTCCACAACTCGTCCACCGGCAGATTGAAGAGATCGGTGAGCCCGGCGCGTCTCGCGTGATCATAGGCCCGGCTGAAGATCCCCAGCCGAATCCCCCGGAACACCTGCCCGAACGGAGCGATCCGCCGAGCGCACTCCACGAAGGCCCCGCCGTAGAACAGCACCCATCCGATCGCCTTCGGCACCCCGCGCGAAGCGAAGTAGAGCCCCTGCTCCGCCGCTTCGCCCGCGAGCAGCACCAGGGGCGGCTCGTCGTGGGTGAACGTGGTGCCGGTCAGCACGTGAGACGCGTCGTGCACCAGGTAGATCCGCTCCGGCGGGCGGGGACCGTTGATCAGCCGGCGGAAGACCTTCAGGAATGCCGGCTTGGCCGGCACCGGTAGCCCGACGTACCCGTTCACGTCCCGGAAGCGCTGCACCGCCTCCCCGAGCGTGAGCGTCTCCCGGTCGCCCTCCCAGTCGAAGGCCGACAGGAGCAGGTCCGCGGCACTCGCTCCGCTCGCGGTCGAGCGCTGCCGTTCGATGGCGGCCTGCCCGCTCACGATGCGGTCCGTGCGAGTGGGGACGGGCGGCTGTCTCCCTGGCCGGCGAGCTCCGCCTCCAGGTCCGCGATCGAGCGTCCCGAGATGTACCGGCGGTACCAGACCTCCGCCGTCAGCAGCAGCCAGATACGGTTGCCGTGGTCGCGCCGGCGGGCCAGGTGCTCACC
>JACCSE010000011.1 GCA_013813145.1 Gemmatimonadales bacterium | reverse complement strand
CGGACGGCTGGGTGGTCATGCTGCAGGCGTGACGCTTTGGGAAACAGGTAGGCGCCCAAGGCCGAGGAGAGCACCCGCACCGGGAAGACGACTACCCGCCAGGCGAAGGTATAGATGCCGAGCGCGCCGGCGCCCAGCACGAACCCGATCACCAGACGATCGACGTTCTGAACCAGCGCCTTCAGGATGTTGAACCCGAGGATTCGCGAGCTGAAGGGCCAGAGTTCCCGCGCGCGAGCGAGCGACACCTCTCGCCACCGCGGCCGCCAGTCGGTGGTGCGCCAGATGAGTATCGCGCCGGCGGCGTTGTTCACCAGGGTCATGCCCACCAGGCTCCAGACACCCCATCCCCCGAGAGCCATGCCGACCCCTACCAGTCCGCCGACCGCGCTCGCGCCGATGTCCCGGACCGCCAATGCCCGGAAGCGCAGCTCCCGCTGGGCATAGGCGGCCTGCGCGAGCGAGATGGCCCGGATGACGAAGCCGAGCGACAGCGCGGCCATGACCGGGCCGACCGCCGGCGTGTCGAAGAAGTCGGCCGCGCCCCAGGCGAGCAGGACGCCGGCCAAGGCCAGGATCAGGCCGCCGGCGAGATTGATGGCGAACGTGGTGCTCAGATGCTCGGACCGTACCTCCGCGCGCTGCACGATCGCCGCGCCGAAGCCGATCTCGGCGAACGCGCCCAGCAGACCGATCCAGGCACTGGCCATGCCGACGATCCCGAAGTCCTCTGGGCGGAGAATGGCCGCGAGAAGGAAGAAGACGGCATAGCTCGCGGCCTGGCCTCCGACTTGTTGCACGATCGCCCAGATCATCGCCGCGCCAGGACCTCGCGGAAGACCCGCTCGAATTCCCGGTTGACCGTCGCGGTGTCGAACAGTTGCTCGACCCGGTGCCTGCCCGCCCGGCCCATCCGTGCGCTCAGCACCGGGTCCGCCAGCACTCCGACCAAAGCTTCGGTCAGGTGCTCCGGCGACTCGGGCGGCACCAGTACCCCGGTGGCTCCGTCGGCCACGAACTCGGGGATTCCCCCGACGTCAGTGGCAACCACCGCCTTGCCGGTGGCCATCGCCTCGGCGGCAGCGAGACTGCCGCAGGCCCGCGCCCCGCCCGTGGGCACCACTACCACACTTGCCGCGGCGTAATGCTCGGGCAACTCGTCGAGTTGTACGTCCACGGCCACCGCGACTCGTCCCGGCCACCGCTCAGCCGCGGCGCGCGCCTCCGGCAGCAGCTCTCCGTCGGCTCCGGCGATGAGAAATCGGGCATCCGGACAGCGGGCCAAGACAAGTGGAATGGCCGCCAGTAGTGTGTGCAAACCCATCTCGTGGATGAGGCGGCCGATGTACCCGATCACCGGGCTGGTGGCATCGTAGCCGAATCGGCGTCGGATCGCCGCGCCGGAGAGCCCGGGCGTGAACCGCCGCAGGTCTACCCCGTGATGAATCACCTTCACTTCGGGGGCGAGCCCCAAGCTAGCATAGCTCCGGGCGCAGTGCTCGGTGGGTGACAACAGCGCGGCTGCGCGTGCCACGATCCGGCGTACCATCGGTAACTGGCGCCGCATGGTCCGCTCGTGACTGTAAATCTCGCCCAGGTTGGTCACCACCACCGGTAGCCCATACAACTCACCGAGGATCATGGCCACCGGGCCGCCGTCGAGCAGGTTGTAGCCGCTGATCACCCGAACACCCTGCCGCTCGAGAATGGCCGCCCCGAGGCTCACGCGAGTCATTACCGCCAGCCACACCCGAATCGGCAGCAGCCTCACCGTCCGAAGCAGAGCCCCCGCGCGCCCGCCGGCCGTGCAACGGGCCAGGAATCCCAGCGTTCCCATTCGCCGTCGGAGCTTGGACCTCGCATCCCGGTGGACGCTGAACCCATGACCCTCGCGCCCGGAGCCGGTGCCGCCGGACAGGACGTGAACCTGCCACCCCGCCCGCACGAGGTAGGGGACCAGGTCTTCGATGTGCCTGGGCACCCCGCCGAACGGAGGCGGATAGTTCCCGATGAGGAGGATACCGGGAGCGATGTCCGAGGACGCCGTCATCCGGAGTGCGCGGTTGCTTCAGCGCGCATGGCCACGGCGATGATGCTCTCGGTCACGACGGCGTTCATGCGGCCGGTTTCAGCGAACACCAGCAGCCGGTAGAAGACCTGAAGGCATTTCCAAAGCACGTGGCGGGGAAGATCTCTCGGTCCGCGGAGGCTCGGTCCCGCCGGATGCACCGCTACGTCCCGGTAACCCGCGACGGCCAGCAACTGCCGCAACGCTCCTTCCGTGAATGCCATCTCATGGGTGAAGTCGCCGTAGCGGATGCGACCCCATAAAGGAGCTTCGGCGTTGGGTACCTGAATCGCCAGCACACCTCCCGGCTTGAGCGAGCGGCGGCACAACTCCAGAACCTCCAGGATCCATCCCCGATCGAAGTGCTCCAGAACGTCGCGGATTATCAGGA
>JACCSE010000548.1 GCA_013813145.1 Gemmatimonadales bacterium | reverse complement strand
AGCGCACAGTGCTCCGGTCGGACCCACCTCCCTCGCGGCGTTCGCCGACGAACTTCCATCAACATCCGGATGCCGCCGCCCTCACCGCGGAGCTTCGTCCGATTACGAGAATCACCGCAACTGTGCGTCCTGGCGGCCTGTCAAGCCGATCCACCCGCCTTATCATTCCTCGCATGACTTCCCTCCCCGACCAATTCCCCGACGCACTCCTGCCCGCCGCCGAAGGGATCGCTGAGGAGTCGCGACTCGTAGCCGAGCTGATGGACGAGCTGGGGCGCGTGATCGTGGGTCAGCGGCCCATGCTCGAGCGGCTGCTGATCGGACTCCTGGCCGATGGCCACGTCCTGCTCGAAGGCGTGCCCGGGCTGGCCAAGACACTGGCGGTGCGCACGCTCGCCGCGACCATCGCGGCCGGTTTCCACCGGATCCAGTTCACCCCGGACCTGCTGCCGGCGGACCTGGTCGGCACCATGATCTACAACCAGCGGAGCGGGGATTTCGCGGTGCAGAAGGGGCCGATCTTCACCAACCTCCTCCTCGCCGACGAGATCAACCGCGCCCCGGCGAAAGTGCAGAGCGCCCTGTTGGAGGCGATGCAGGAGAAACAGGTGACGATCGGGGGGCAGACGTTTCCGCTGCCCGAGCTGTTCCTGGTCCTCGCCACTCAGAATCCGATCGAGCACGAAGGGACCTATCCGCTGCCCGAGGCGCAGGTGGACCGCTTCATGTTCAAGCTGGTGGTCACCTATCCCGAGCGGCGGGAGGAACGTGAAGTGCTGGACCGGATGACCGCCGGCCCCGAGCCCGAGGCGCGACCGGTGCTCGAGCCCGCGCGCGCGCTCCGCGCCCGCCGGCTGGTGCAGACCATCTACGCCGACGACCGGATCAAGGAATACGTGCTGGACCTGGTGACGGCCACCCGGCGGCCGGCGGAGGTGGGGCTCCGCGAGCTGACGCCGCTGATCGAGTTCGGCGCCTCGCCCCGGGCCGGCATCTTCCTCCTCCGCGCCGCCAAGGCGCACGCCTTTCTCAACGCCCGCGCCTACGTCACCCCCGACGACATCAAGGCGCTCGGCCTCGACGTACTGCGGCACCGGGTGATCCTGACCTACCGCGCCGACGCCGACGGCGTCGGTCCCGACGAGCTGCTGCGGCGGATCTTCGAGGCGGTGCCGGTGCCATGACGCCCGAGGAGGTCACGCGCGAGGTGCGGCGGCTGGAGATCACCACCCGCCACCTCGTGCGGGACATCGTCGCGGGCGAATACTCCAGCGCGTTCCGGGGCCGCGGGGTGGAGTTCGCCGAGGTGCGGGAATATCAGCCCGGCGACGACGTCCGTACCATCGACTGGAACGTTACCGCCCGGCTCGGCTCGGCGTACGTGAAGCGCTACCTGGAGGAGCGCGAGCTCAGCGTCCTGTTCGTGGTGGACCGGAGCGCCTCGGGCGGGTTCGGGAGTCGGGTGCGCACCCGGGGAGAGCTGGGCGCGGAGGTGGTCGCCGTGCTCGCCTTCGCCGCCGCCCGCAACAACGACCGGGTCGGCCTGCTGCTTGCGACCGACCGGGTCGAACGGTTCACCGCGCCACGCAAGGGGCGGCGGCATGCGCTTCGGGTCATCAGCGAACTGCTGGCTTTCGAGCCCGAGGGACGCGGCACCGACCTCGCTGTCGCGCTCGACGCGCTGGAGCCGGCGCTCCGGCGGCGCGCGGTGATTTTCGTCGTCTCCGACTTCCTCACCGCCGGCTACGAGTCCGCGCTGGCACGGCTCGCCCGGCGGCACGACCTCGTCGCCATCCAGCTCGTCGATCGGCGCGAGCGCGCGCTCCCGGACGTGGGATTGGTGACGCTCTGGGAGCCGGAGAGCGGAGCGTGGCGAGTAGTGGATACGGGCGACGCGAACCTACGGGAGCGATTTCGCGAGCGGGCGGCGGCATTCGACCAGGTACTGGAGCGGATGCTGCGCGAACGGGGGGCCGATCTGCTGCGGCTGGAGACCGGCCGGCCGTATGCCGAGCCGCTGCTGGCGTTCTTCCGGCGGCGGGAGCGGATGCTGTGGCGGTGAGGGCGTCCCTGCTGAGCGGAGCGAGCGAGGTGGGTCCGCCCTCCGC
>JACCSE010000524.1 GCA_013813145.1 Gemmatimonadales bacterium | reverse complement strand
CCCTTCGCTTCGCTCAGGGTGACAGCAGTCTTACGGTCAGCGTGCCGGCTTAGCGATCACCCGCCCCCTGCTCCCCCAGTCGCCGATACTTCCGCATGAACCCCCGATCGATCCGGTCCTTCAGGCGCCACGCCCAGCGGCTCCACGAATTGAATCCCTTGTAGCGCAGAAGGGCCCGGCCGTCGGCGGTATTGAGTATCGAGAGGAAATCTCGCTGCGGGCGGTAGGCGGCGAGTCGTCCGCACCTTACGGTCGCGAGCAGATTGTGCCACAGGACGGGGGCTTCGCGCACGGCGTACACGCCGGACTTGGCGATGGTCGGGTGATGCTTCAGCGTGCCGCAGTCACCCACGGCGAAGACCCGTGGGTCGGCGACGCTTTGGAGCGTGTCCTCGGTCCAGAGGAACCCTCGCGGCTCGACCGGGAGCCCGGATGCGGCGAGCAGACCGGCACCCTGGGGTCCGGTGAGCCAGATTGCGAGGTCACTCGGGAGCGAATCACCACCCTCGAGCGCAACCCGACTGGCCTCGACGGCTGCCACACGTCCCCCGAGCCTTCGCCGGATGCCGAGCTGCTCGAGGGCGCGTTCCGCCAGACTTTGAAAGCGCTTCCCGTATCCGGTCAGGATCCGGTCGCCCCGGTCAACGATCGTCACCTCCCGCGGCCGCCCGGCCCGGTCCATCATGGCCGCGGACGCGCACGCCACTTCTACTCCGCCGGCACCGGCACCGATCACCACGATGCGCGCCGCCCGGTCCCGACTCCCGACGGCCAGGACCTCGAGCCGGTCCTTGAGCTGCGCGGCCCGATGCAGCGGTTTGATCCGCTCGGCGTGCCGTGAGGCCGGCCCATCCGACCCCGCGAGCAGCGACCCGATATTCAGCGACACCAGGTCGTAAGGGATGGTGCGGCCATCCTGGAGCGCCACGGTTCGCGCCGCGGGGTCGAGGCGGACCGCGCAGCCGATCACGCACTCCGCGCCGGCCCGCCTGGCGATCGCGGGCACGTTCGAGCTGATGTCGTCCACCGAGTACTGGCCCGCGAGATAGCCCGGCGTCATGCCCGAGTAGAAGTGCCGTTCCTCCAGCGACACGATCGTCGCGTCCAGCTCCCGGGGCCGCTCCACGATGATCCGGCGGAGGATCTCGAGATGAACGTGCCCCGCCCCGACCAGCAGGAGCCGGGTCCTACCCGGCGACACCGAGCCCCGCGTGCAGCGCGACGACGCCGAAGGCGAGCATCCACGCCGCGTTCAGATGAAAGACCGGCCGGTAGCGCTCCAGCTCGTCGGGGCGCGCCATCGTTACCGCGATCGCGGCCAGACCGAGGAGGCCGGCGGCGATGGCCACGGAAATGGGAAACGTGCCGTCGCGCACCAGGCCGGCGGCCAGCACCACCTGCCCCAAGCCGAAGAAGCCGCGACTGAACCGCACCAGACAGGGGTGGAGGTCCAGTGCACCCCAGGCGCCGACGTGGTAATAGAACGCCGCCCCCAGCGA
Organism: Gemmatimonadales bacterium; assembly: GCA_013813145.1. Classification (GTDB taxonomy): domain Bacteria; phylum Gemmatimonadota; class Gemmatimonadetes; order Gemmatimonadales; family GWC2-71-9; genus CAVVWJ01. Next base: position 5,154 of record JACCSE010000524.1, on the reverse strand, counting down.
CCCGACGATCGCGCCCGAAGCCATGACCGCCGCGCCGGGCCAGACCAGTACGCGCGCGTCAGAGCCGCCGAGCGAGGCCCCGAGCGCCACGGCCGCCATGACGGTGACGAGATAGCCGAAGAGGTGAACCCGGAAGAGCCAGATCCAGACGCGGTAGCGGGCGCGGATCGCCCCGAAATCGTGGGGCAGGAAGAATGCGCCGGGCCGGGCCGGCAGAAGCCACCAGCCCAGCCACAGCATGGCGGCGGCGGTGACGAACAGCCCGCCGGTGACTTGGAACGGGAAACTGGCCATGTGACTATCGCCTCGACTGGCCGGCGGAGTATGCGATCCGCGGTTGTCACCCTCAACGGGCGGGTGTCACCCTGAACGGAGTGAAGGGGACATACCCTGAGGCATGCCCCCTTCGCTTCGCTTCAGGGTGACAGCCGGGCTTACCCCGCCGTCGCCTCCTCCGTAACCGGCGGCCGCACCGGCGGAATGATCGGCTCGTCGGGATACCCGACCACCGCCAGCACGATCCGATGGTGGATGGGATCGACCTCGAGCACCTTGAGATCCACCACCTGGCCCTCCTTCACCGCGTCGCCCGGATTTTCCAGGTTGGCCACGCCGAGCTGCGACATGGGGACGAACCCCTCGATGTCGTTGCCCAGATCCACGACCACGCCCTTGTCCATCAGGCGCACGGCGCGGCCGCGGAGTTCCATCCCGATGGGATAGATCTCGCCGATATGGAGCCAGGGATCCTCCTCCGCCTGCTTGAGGCCGAGGGAAATCCGCTTGTTCTCCGCGTCGATGTTGAGGATGACCACCGAGACGTTGTCCCCCTTCTTCACCACTTCCGAGGGATGCTGCACCCGCTTGGTCCAGCTCATATCGGAGATGTGAATCAGGCCATCGATGCCGGGCTCGATCTCGACGAAGGCGCCGAAGCTGGTGAGGTTCCGGACCTTGCCTTGGATCCGGGTGCCCACCGGATACTTGAGCGGCAGCACCATCCAGGGATCCTGCTCGGTCTGCTTCATGCCGAGCGAGATCTTCTCCTCGCCCTCGTCCACCTTGAGCACCACTGCCTCGATCGTCTCGCCGATACTGACGATCTTGGACGGGTGCCGCACGTTCCGGGTCCAGCTCATCTCGGAAATATGGACCAGGCCCTCGATGCCGGGCTCGATCTCGACGAACGCGCCATAGTTGGTGATCGAGACCACCTTGCCCTGCACCCGGGTACCGACCGGGTACTTGGCCGCGACGTTCTGCCAGGGGTAGGACTGAAGCTGCTTCATCCCTAGGCTGATCCGCTCGCGCTGCCAGTCGATGTCGAGGATCTTGACCTCGACTTCGCGGCCGATGGCCACCATTTCGGTGGGGTGCGATACCCGCCCGTAGGACATGTCGGTGATGTGCAGCAGGCCGTCCACGCCGCCGAGGTCGATGAAGGCGCCGAAGTCGGTGATGTTCTTGACCACGCCCTTCCGCACCTGGCCGACGGCCAGCTCCTTCATCAGGTGCTCGCGCTTGTGGGCCCGCTCGTTCTCCAGGATCACCCGGCGGCTCACCACGATGTTCCGCCGCCGCTTGTTCAGCTTGATGATCTTGAACTCGTAGGTGGACCCGAGCAGCTCGTCGATGTTGGGGACCCGGCGGAGCGCGATCTGGCTCCCCGGCAGGAACGCGTCCACCCCCATCAGGTTTACGACCACTCCGCCCTTGATCTTCTTGACCAGAGTGCCTTCGACCGGCTGGTCGCTCTCGTGGGCCACGCGGATCTTTTCCCAGACCCGCATGAAGTCGGCCTTCTTCTTCGAGAGGACGACCGCGCCCTCCTGGTCCTCGAGATGCTCGAGGAAGACCTCCACCTCGTCGCCTTCTTTGAGCGACTGGGGATCCTTGAACTCGTCGAGTGGGACCGAGCCTTCCGACTTGAAGCCGACGTCGAGGATGACGGCGTTTTCAGTGACGCGGAGGACCTTCGATTTGACGATCTCCCCCTCGACGATCTGCGCCATGGTGCCCTCGTACATCGAGAGCATGCGCTCGTAATCTTCGTCGGAGTAGTCTTCGTCGTAGAGGTCCTGCCGGACGCGGAGGCTGGCGGGGGAGGCGAACTGATCGGTAGTGGGTTGAAGTTGATCGAGCATGCGGGGCTGTGCCGTCCTTTGATTCTACCGCGGGCCAAACCGCCCGCGGGTACGCGTGAAATGCCCCTCGGCACCTCAGTGTGCCGGGAGGGAAGCCCAGGAAGGTAATAGGGGGTAGGACCCAAGGCAAGGTGGGACAATCAGTTGCCAGTCGCCCAATCTCAACGTGGGCTGAGTGCTGCGCCCGCCTCAGCCGCCAACATCCAGAGCGGCCCCCGGCATCCGCGAGAGGAGGCCACTCACAAGTCTCCGCAGCTCCTCGGCGGTGATCGGCTCGCGTATGATCGGCACGTCGCGGGGCAGCTTGGCCTCGATGGCCGGGGTGGACCGGTCGATGTTGGCGATGTACAGGATTGGCAGATTCGGCATGCGGTGCGGAGGAGGTACACCAACTCGATTCCGGGTAGTCCACCCACCCTACGTTCAAACTGGCGGCCTCACTGCTCCTCCGGCGTTCCTCGGTCGTCTCCCTCCCGCAAGAACCTCCAGATGGAGAACCAGTAGATTTGGGGGAGGACGTTAGAGAACACGAAGTAGAAAGAGGGCCACCCCACCGGGTGGCCCTCTTCGCTTTCAGCAATTCTCGATGTTTCGCTCGCGCCGCCGGTATCATGCGCGGAAAGATCGAGCACCGCGGCGTCGATACACCGCTACCGGCTGGCGCTCCGCTTCGTCCCCGCCTCGAGCGCCTTCGCCTTCTCCAGGTGACTGGCGACGTGCGCCCGCGTTCCCGTCAGGTGCTTCTTGAGCGCGGCGTTGCCGGCCGACTTCTGCAGCTGATCGTCGATCTTGGCCAGCGCCTCGGTGTGGCCCTTGACCATCGCCTCGATGTAGGCGCGCTCGAACGCCTGGCCATCGAGCTGAACGAAGGCGGCGAGCTCGCCCGCTCCCTTCTTTTGCAGCCGCTCCACGGAGGTGGTGATGACGGGCGTGGCACCAATCTGCTGCCCGAGCTTGAGGGTCTGATCCAGGTTCATGCCATGCTCCTGGTGGAGCAGCTTGGCGTAGCTCTTGACCGGCTGGCTGATGTCCTTGGTCTGGGCCTGCGCGGCGGCATTGATCTCATTGAGATCGATCGCCGTCACCGTGGCGAGAATCTCCGCCTCGGCCATCTTGCCTCGGTCGATCGCCTGCCGGGCAGCGGAGTCGGTGTCAGCGGCCCGCACGGGCGAGCCGGGAATGACCGGCCGGTCCGAAAATGCGGCGGTCTTCGCGTTGGCGGGCTTAAACTGGAGCGCCTCGACGTAGGGCGGGTGCTTGCCCTGCACGTCCTGGACGACGATCTCGCCAAACGCCTGGCGGGCCTCTTTCACGCTCTTCTTTCCGGTGACGATGTCATGATCGAGGTTGAGGGTGAGCACGTTGTGCCCCTCCAGATCGCAGCGGGCCGACAGCTCGCCCACCGTCCGATTGATGGTGCTGCTCGCGTCGAACGCGATCAGGTCACCTACCTTATCCTGCGGCACGTTATAGGTGATGGTGTGCTCGAGGAAGTCCACGTGCGGCAGAGGGAAGTCGTGCGGCGTTTCCAGTTTCAGCACGGTAATTCGCTTGAACGGCCCGGCGTCGTGCCAGACGAGCCGTTCAGTCGTGGCCTCCCGGGGCTCGCCGTACTTTGCCCTCATCTCGTTGGCACCGAGCGTCGGGCGCTCGGGCCAGCCGGCGATCGCCTTGTCGACCGAAGCCTTGCTGGCCGCTCCGTCCTTCCCCTGTGCGGACACACCGCCCGCTGAAATCATCAAGGCCAGCGTCGCCGCTGCGGCCCTCGATTGCATTCCCATCGTCCCACCCTCCTCGCCTATTGTGTCGCGGTGAATCCGCATTTGCGCAAATAATTGCAGCGGTGTACGTTAGCACCTGCCTGGGGATGCCACCGTGACCGACGTCACCCACGGCAGGCCGCCGGTGTGCGCCGCGATGACACAAACAACCCGGGCGGCCCCGGTCCGCGTGACCGAGGCCGCCCGGGTGCATGTGCGCCGTTCAGACGATAAACGGACCGGCGATCGCCAGGACCTCCGCTCTCGTGAGCGGCTCATCGAAGGCCTCGGTGCCGGACCTGTCGCCCTGGAACCCGCCCACGTTCACCGTGAGCTGCACCAGATTGTCCTCGCCCTCGTAGACCGACTTGATCGGCGCGGGCGCCGCGGGATCCTCGAACGGGATCCACCCATCACGGCCCCGCAGCCGGCGTACTTCGGAGGCGTGTCGGGCCTCGACCGAATGGATGGTTGCTGCCGCGGTGAGAAACGCGCCGTAGGGTTTGAGTGCGCCGAGCTGGCCCTTGTAGGCGCGCACGCCGGTATCCTCGAAGCCCTGGGCCAGGATCTTGAACACCTCGTAGTTCCTGAAGGGGTTGGGCAGTGCGCCGCCAGCGGTAAAGTCGAACCTGGGTTTCGGCACCGCCTCGCTGCCGAGCGTCTGTTTCAGGAAGGCGACGTGGGCGTTCTCGTGGTCCTGGATCGTTCGGAAGATGCGCAGGTCCTTCCCACCGGGAATGACCCCGGAGCGTACCCCCCGGTTGTAGAAGCTCGCCTCCAGGTACTCCAGGGTAAGCGCGAAATTGAGGACCCGCACCACGGGTCCGGGCAGGGACGAGCTGGCGAAGGCGTCTCTTACCGTGCCGGAAAGCGCCATGGGCACCGTACTGAGCCAGCGCCGCGGCGATGCGCCCGCCCGAGAGGATCGTTTCCCGTCGGGAGGCGAGGCGGTCCAGGCTCTTGTCATCCAGTCCCGCGAAGAGGCGATGCAGATCGGTGCTCATGATACCATCTCCTCCTCTTCCTGTACCTGGGCGCCCGCGTGACCGGCCGTCGGGCTGTTAGTGAGCGTGATGGGGGTGACGATGAACGGGTCGACGCGCCGGAGCACCTGCTCGAAGGTGAACGCCGGGTCGAACGCCTGGGGCGCGAAGGAGCGCCCAAACACGTCCCGAATAGCGGACGCGTGCCGCGCCTCCACCGAGACGATCTTGCCGGCCACTTCCAGGTAATCGCCATTCCGCAGGAAC
>JACCSE010000520.1 GCA_013813145.1 Gemmatimonadales bacterium | reverse complement strand
AGCACCTCCCCAAGTTCGAGACGTTCGACAGCTACACCTTCACCATCCTCCGGGCCTGGGACGAGCAAGCGCCGGCCGACTGCACCACGGTCCAGGAAGTCACCCGCAAGCTCGCGATCTTCCACGGCCCGGCGTTTCTCGTCACCATTCACCGGAAGGAGCAGCGCTGGCTCACCGCGCTGCAGCAGCGGCTCGCCGCGGCCGTCCGGGAGAAGCGCAAGGTCCGCAACGTCCGCGAGGGTCCGACGCTCTACCTGCTGAGTCAACTCTTGAATGGAGTGGTGGACACCTACCTGCGGCCGATGGAGGCGGTCGAGGCGCGGCTGGACGATTTCGAGCAGAAGGTCTTCGTCGAGCGCACCATCGCGGGCCGCAGGTTCCGCGGCGACCTGCGGGAGATCCACCTGGCCAAACGTGAGGTGACGCTCACCAAGCGCCTGCTCTGGCGCACGCTGGAGGTGGTGCACCGGATCATCCCGACGGCGGGTCGGGCCCTTCCGCTTTTCAGGGATGTGCAGGAGAATGTGGAGAGCTATCACTTCTACGCCGACGAGCTGCTCGACGACGCCAACACGCTGCTCAACGTGCAGCTCTCGCTGGCCTCGCACCGAAGCGGTGAGGTGATGCGGGTCCTTACGCTCTTCTCCGCCTTCTTTCTCCCGCTCACCTTCATCGTCGGGGTGTACGGGATGAATTTCGACTACATGCCCGAGCTCCGGTCCCGCTGGGGGTACCCCAGCGTGCTGGTCGCGATGGGCGGCATCACCGCCGGGATCTACCTCTGGTTCCGCCGGCGCGGGTGGATGCGGGGATGACGTTCCCCGCCGAGCTGCTGGCCTTGGTGGTCGGTGGGGGCGCAGGCTGGTTCCTGGCGCGGCGGCAGTGGGCTCCCGGACTGGCGCCGGGCGTGGCGCCCCACCTGCTGCCCGATCCGGCGCTCGAGTGGCTGCGCCGAGCCCACGGAGCGATCGGCGTCTGGGTGGCGGAGGTGGACCCCGGGCACGGCGAGCCGCGGGCGGAGCGGATCGTGGACGCGGATCGCCTCGCCGTGGCCCAGATTGTCACGGTCGACCGCCGGATGGAACGGGCCCGCGACCAGGAGCAGAGCGGCGTCGAGCGGATGGAAGGGGGCACGCTGGTGTTCCATGCCGAGAGCGGCGCCGCCGTGGGGCTGCTGCTTTCAGTGGGGCATGAAGCCGTGCGTCTGCCGGCGGTCGAATCGGATCTGCGGCGGCTGCTGGACGGGGTGCGTCGCCGCCCGCACATCGTGGAGCTGGCGCAAGCGCGGACCCAGGAGGCGTCGCTGGAGTCGGCCTCCAGCGTCGGTCTCCGGCTGGCCTATCAGTTGGAGCGCACCCTCAACGGCCAGGTGGTGGTCTCCGCGTACGAGAATGGGTTCGAGGTCGCGCGCGAGGGCGATGAGGTGGCGCCCAGGGTTCGGGTCATCGGAGTCTCCGGCAGGGGAGATCGCCGGCTGCTGCACAGCGTGCTCCCCAACGACAGCGAGCTGGCCCGGGTGGCCGTCGGCGAGGCGGATCAGGCTCGGGTCGAGGGCGATCCGTTCGGGAGCGTCGTGGCCGATCGCCGGCAGCGGCCGACCAGCGTACTGATCCTGCCGATCCGCGCGGGAGACCGGCAGGTGGGTGCCGCGGCCCTCTGGCTGACCGGCGGCCGCGAGCCGATCGGGTCGGTGCGCACCGAGATCATCGAGTCGCTCGCCAACGCCGGCCCCCGGCTGGTCACGGCGCTGGAGGCCGACCGGATCCGCGGCCAGACCGAGATCGATCCGCTGACCGGGCTTCAGAACCGGAAGGGGTTGGACACCGCGCTCAGCCGGGCCGTGGTTGAGCAGGGCGCGCTCATCTTCACCGACCTCGACCGGTTCAAGCTGCTCAACGATACCTTGGGCCACCCGGCGGGCGACGCCGCGCTGGTCCACTTCGCCAGAATCCTTCGGGAGCAGATTCGGGGCGCCGACATCGCGGCGCGGGTGGGCGGTGAGGAGTTCGCCGTCTGGCTGCCGGAGACCGGTCTCGATCTCGGTGCCAAGATCGCCGAGCGCATCCGCATCAAGCTCGGCACCACCGCCTGGGCCTGGCAGGGCCGCTCCTGGCCGCTCAGCGCCTCGTTCGGGGTTGCCGCCTGTCCGGAAACCAGCCGCTCGTTCGACGCGCTGTACGGTCACGCGGACGCGGCGCTGTATGTCGCCAAACGGAGCGGGCGGAACCGGGTGGAAAAAGCAGGGGGGACGACAGC
>JACCSE010000517.1 GCA_013813145.1 Gemmatimonadales bacterium | reverse complement strand
CTCCGGGGGAGAGCGAATCGAGGATCGCCGGCGCGATCTCCCACTTGCTCATGTCGTTCGGCGGGGCTGGGGCCTGGATGTGGGAAGCGAGCTTGCGCACCTTGGCTCCGGGTGCAATGCCGACGATTCCTTTGGAGTTGTCCTGGCCCACCACGATCCCCAACACCGCCGTACCATGGCTGGCCGCGGTGGCGACATTGCTGTTGAATACCGGCGGCGGTGGCTGGGGAAGGTCGACGTGGTTGAGGTTCCAGCCGGCCTCGAGATCGACGAAACCGACTCCCGAGCCGTCGTACAGGCCCCACACCGTGGGAGCCACGGCATTGATCCCCTCGAAGGACCCGTGGAAGTGACCATGATACGCTTGGGGGTACATCGTCTCATTCCCGGGGGTTACGGGTGCCGCAGCCCGAAGGTCCGTCTCCGGATAGACCAGATCAACGCTCGGGATCGCTTGCAACTCAGACTGGAGCGCCGCCAGACCCAGAGCGTCGAGCTGCCCACGTCCATCGATGGAGAAATAGCCGATGAGGCTATGAAGCGGCGGGTAGGGACTGTGCCAAGCCCGTCCTTCAAGCATCAACACGTACGGAACTGCAAAAGGAGCGATGACCTCACGCGAGCGAAGACCAGGGTATTGAAGCAGAAACGACTTCAACTCAGCAAGGACATGAGGGAGCAGCTCGGCGAGCTGAAGCAGCCGGTTCCTAGCTGGGGGGTAGTCGCCCGTCACCTGGAGCGCGATACGATCAACGACCGGCTGAACCAGTCGAACGATGAGCCGTCCGGTATACGGAGGCGGAGGGCTAAGGTGCGCAGGCACCGGAAACCCCGGATCGCCGCGCACGGGCAAGGTCACTGCGAATGGCGAGAAATTGATGGAGGGAAGGCTGCCCGTCGCCCGTCCGATACACGTAGGGCATGCCCCTGGGCCCGATCTTCCCACCGAGCTCAGAGCGAACCGCTGGCGCGACCCGCAGGCGATCAATCTGGTCCATCATGGTGGCGCCCACGCCCGAGCCTCCGTGGGGGACCGGTCTAGGATGAGGCCTCTACCGTGAATTTGCCGTGATAGCCACCGCTAGGATACGTCACGGCAATGGTCTTCGCTAGAGGATGTACCGCCGCAGGTCATCGTCATTCACGATCTTCGCCAACCGCTCCCGCACCGTGCCCGCGTCGAACACAATCCGCTTCTGGGGGAAATCGGGCAGCTCGAACAGAAGGTCCTCCATGAGCGCGGCCATGACCGTGTGCAGCCGGCGGGCGCCGATGTTCTCCATCCGGTCGTTGGCCAGGAACGCCACCCGCGCCACTTCGGCGATCCCCTCCGGCGTGAACTCGAGCTCCGCAGCCTCCGCGGCGACCAGCGCCTGGTACTGCTTGGTCAGCGCGTTCTCCGGCTCGGTCATGATGCGGATGAAGTCCTGCTCGGTCAACGGCTGCAGCTCGACCCGGATGGGAAACCGGCCCTGCAGCTCGGGGATGAGATCCGACGGCTTGGAGACGTGAAACGCGCCCGCGGCGATGAACAGGATATGATCGCTCCGGACGTAGCCGTAGCGGGTCTGGACCGTCGAGCCCTCGACGATCGGCAGGAGGTCCCGCTGGACCCCTTCCCGGGAGACGTCCGGACCGCCGCCCTGACCCCGCTCGCCGGCGATCTTGTCGATCTCGTCGATGAAGATGATGCCATGGTTCTCGACCCGGTCGAGCGCCTCGTTCACCACGTCGTCCATGTCCACCAGTTTCTTCAGCTCCTCGTCTACCAGGACCCGCCGGGCCTCGGGCATCTTCACCGTCCGCCGCTTCTTCCGCTTGGGCATCATCTCCTGAAGCATCTCGGTGAAGTTGATGTCGGCCCCCTCCATGCCCTGCGGCGCCTGGAAGAGCTCCATCATCGGGAAGTTCTGCGGCGCGACCTCGATCTCGACCTCACGGTCGTCCAGCTGACCCTCGGTCAGCATCTGCCGCAGCTTTTCACGGGAGCGGCTCCGCCGCTCTTCCTCGACGGTCGGCGCCTTCTCCGGCCGTGCCTGGCCACTGGAACCGACCACGAACACCGATTCCACCGCCGCCGGGGCGGCAGCGGCGGCGGCCCCAGGGCTGCCGCTACCGGGCGTCTGCCCGTCGGCCCGCCGGCCGGTCTGAGCCGGGGCCGGGACCACCGGGGGTAAGAGCAGATCGAGGAGGCGCTCGTCCGCCCGCTGTTCCGCCTGCGGGTACACCTCGTCCTCCCGCTCGGTGCGGACCATGTTGATCGCCGCGTCCACCAGGTCGCGGACCATCGACTCCGCGTCCCGCCCGACGTAGCCCACCTCGGTGAACTTGGAGGCCTCGACCTTGAGGAACGGTGCGCCGCTCAGCCGAGCCAGCCGGCGGGCGACCTCGGTCTTTCCCACGCCGGTGGGGCCGATCATGATGATGTTGTACGGGGTGATCTCGTCGCGGATGTCGTCCGGCGCCTGGGCTCGGCGCCAGCGGTTTCGCACCGCGATGGCGACGGCCTTCTTGGCGGCCTCCTGGCCGACGATATAGCGGTCGAGCTCCGCCACGATCTGGCGCGGCGGCATCTCCTCCAGCCAGGGTGCCGGCGGAGGCGCTTCGGATGTCGGGATGGCGGTGGCGATGTCGGTCATGGTATGAAAGTGATTGGTGAACAGCTATCGGCTATCGGCTATCAGCTATCGGTCCTGAGGCGCCAACCCTCCGTCCACGAGGACCGATAGCCGATAGCCGATAGCCCATAACCGATCACCGCTCTCTCTCCGGTAGCTCCAGCACTGTAATATGGCTGTTGGTAAACACGCAGATGTCGGCCGCGATCTCCAGCGAGCGCTGCACCACGTCGCGGGCGCTCTGGCCGGTCACCAGCGCGAGGGCGCGGGCGGCGGCCAGGGCGAAGTTGCCGCCGGATCCGATCGCGATGATGCCGTCATCCGGCTCGATCAGCTCGCCGGAGCCGCTCAGCAGGAAGCAGTGTTCCAGGTCGGCCACGACGAGGAGCGCCTCCAGCCGGCGAAGGATCCGGTCGCTCCGCCAGTCCTTGGCCAGCTCCACCGCGGCGCGCGGGAGGTTGCCGGGGTAGCGGTCGAGCTTCTCTTCGAACTTCTCATAGAGCGTCAGCGCGTCGGCGACCGAGCCGGCGAACCCGGCGAGTACCTTGCCGCCCTTCATGGTGCGGACCTTGGTGGAATGCGACTTGACCACCGTCTCGCCGATGCTGACCTGACCGTCGCCGCCCAGCGCGACGCGGCCGTCCTTCCGAACCGCGAGTATCGTCGTGCCGCGAAAGCGCATGGCTGTTACCTGGCGGTACGGCGGTACGGCGGTACGGCGGCAGATTGCCCCCTGCAGCCTTCTTCGCGCGCTCGTCGTACCGCCGTCCCGCCGTTCCGCCGTTCCGCCATTCTCATGCCCTCGGATGCGCCTGTCTATACACCTTCTTCAATCTCTCCACGCTGGTATGGGTATACACCTGAGTGGTGCTGAGCGAGGCGTGGCCCAGGAGCTCCTGCACGGCGCGAAGATCGGCGCCGGCGTCGAGCATGTGGGTGGCGAAGGTGTGCCGGAGGGAGTGCACTCTGAGCCCGTCGGCGCCGACGGCATCGAACATCCGGTGAACCACCAGTTGGATCCCCCGCGGGGCCAGCCGCTTGCCTCGGCGGCTCAGAAACACCGCGCGCCGGTCGCTCCGCGGCAGCACCGCGACCTGCTCCCGGAGGTTAAGATAGCGCCTGAGGGCGAGCGACGCCCGCGAGCCGACCGGCACGATCCGCTCCTTGCGGCCCTTTCCCCGCACCTTGGCCTGGTCCGCGAGCAGGTCCAGGTCCTCCAGGTTCATGCCACCCAGCTCGGAAAGCCGGATCCCGGTGGAATAGAAAAGCTCCAGAATGGCCAGGTCCCGGGTGGGCCCGAACTCGTCACCCGCGGCACGGCCCTCGGCCCAGTCGAAGAGGCGCCCGCTGCCGTCGCGGTCGAGATAGGTGGGAAGGCGTTTGTCGATCTTGGGGACCTTGGCGGCGCGCGCCGCGGCGTTCGCGATGCCATGGTGGAGCTGAAGATACCGATAGAAGCTCCGCACCGCCGAGAGGGCCCGTGCGGCGGTGCGCTTGGAGAGCCCCTTCCGGTGAAGCTCGCCCAGGAATCCACGCAGGCCCAGCCGATCGACCGATCCCCAACCCCACTGTCCGCCGTAGTGCCGATCGCAGAACTCCGTGAACGCCGCGAGGTCCCGGCCATAGGCCTTCACCGTATGCGGCGACTGATCGCGCTCCTTGGCGAGATGGGTCAGGAACTCGGCGACTTCCTGGCGCTGGGGGGCGGGCACGGTGCTTCCGGTTTACCACAGAGGCACAGAGGACACAGAGGGCACAGAGAACAGCAACTGCTGGGGGTGAACAGCACACCCACAGGGTCCTTTGCTTTTCTCTGTGCCCTCTGTGTCCTC
>JACCSE010000450.1 GCA_013813145.1 Gemmatimonadales bacterium | reverse complement strand
TCGCGCCGCCGGGTGTCGGTGAGCGCGATGATCCGCCACCCTCCACTGCTTCGCGCGACCTGGATGGCGTTCACTCCGCAGTGGCTGAACCTTCCGCCCGCATAGAAGGAGTACTCGACCCAGACCGCGGCGAGCGGGCCGTCGATCTCCACCCGCTCACCGCGCATCCGCTCGTCCCAGACCTCGTCGTGCGGCGTGCCCACGGCGCGGATGAACGATTCGAGGGTGTCCACCTGGACCGTCGGCGCTCCCTGCCGGGTCAGTGTGGTGGCGAGTAGCGCCTGCGGGTGGAACACGGCGCGTACCATCGAGCTGTCGCCCTTCCGCATGCCCTTGAACAGACGGTGGACGGTCGCGAGCGCGACTTTACGCTCGGTGTCGTGCGATTGAGCCGCGAGCGGAACCGCGATGGCAAGCAGGAACGGAACTACCGAAGTGAACGGGCGCATTTCAGGTCTCGAAGGTGTGTGATCCAAGTCACGTCGGGAAGGAACCCCGGTTCGGTATTCTTTCGGTAATTCCAACAGGAGCCCATGATGGCCCGTGATACCGGCAAGCCACAGCCCGACGACACCTCGAACTCCAACCGGATCAAGGACCCGACGAGTGGACCACCGGCGAGGAGCCGATGACCGGGGCCCAGGAGTCCTACCTGGATACACTCGCGAGTGAAGCCGGGGAAGAGATCGAACCCGAGCTCACCAAAGCCGAGGCCTCCAAGCGCATCGACGAACTGCAGGACAAGACTGGCCGCGGGCGCTCGGGCTGATCCTTAGGCCTCCATCGGTCTACTTCGTTGAGTGCCTGCGGCGGCACCTCCAGGCTGCGTCCGCGTTCATCTGCGGCCAAAGTCGTTGTGCTACAGAATCGCGCGAATCACCCCACCGTCCGCCCGCACCGCCGCGCCGATGGTGGCGGAGGCTTGGTCGCTGCAGAGATAGACGATGGTCGAGGCCACTTCGTCGGGACGGGCGAACCGCTGGAGGAGGGAACTGGGCCGCGCGGTCGCGAAGAACTCGCGCTCCATCGTGGGGAAGTCCACTCCGCGGCGCCGCGCGAGTTGCTCGACGAACCCCGACACCCCTTCGGAGGCGGTCGGTCCCGCCAGCACGCTGTTGACGGTAACGCCGGTCCCCGCGACCGTCTCCGCGACGCCACGGGCGATCGCGACCTGCGCCGTCTTGGTCATCCCGTAGTGAATCATTTCGGCGGGGATCTGTACCGCCGACTCGCTGGAGACGAACACGACGCGTCCCCATTTCCGGAGACGCATGCGCGGGAGATAGTGCCGGGTTAGACGAACCCCGCTCAACACGTTCACTTCGTAGAACCGGAGCCAGTCCTCGTCCGGGATCTCCTCGAACGGCTTGGGCTCGAAGATCCCGAGGTTGTTGATCAGGATATCCACCAGCGGAACCCGCTCCAGCATCAGGGCGCATCCCGCGGCGGTTCCCAGGTCGGCCGGCACCCCGGTGAGCGACGCGCTGGGAAAGTCCTCGCGGATGAGCCCGATGGCTCGCTCCACCCGCTCGGGGGTGCGGCCGTTGACCACGACGTCCGCCCCTTCGCCCGCGAGGATCCGCGCCGTGGCGAACCCGATACCGGCGGTCGACCCGGTGACGAGTGCCCGGCGGTCCCTAAGACCCAGCTCCATTCAGCTTACCTCCCTGCTTTCCTGCTCCCCAACTGCCACGCGTGCACCGCCGGAAGATAGAGCGGTGCAGTCGCCGGGAAACAGGAGGAGGGTTTCTGCGTCAGGCAGGTATACTCCTTGGGAGGAGCGGGTACCGTGAGACTGATTGGCCGCCGGGTGTTTCTCGGGACCGCGGGGGCAGCGCTCGGGCTGGCGGTCGTGCCGGCTTGTGGCTCGGGGCGGCGTGATGTGGGGGCCGAGCCGGAGGATCCGGAGACGATGGCTCGACGGCATGCCAGAGCTCGGCTGCGGGCCCGGCCGGTACGCCCACCCGGTGCTACCGCCGGCCCGGGAATCCAGCCTCTCGGCCTCGGGTCCCAGCGCGATGGGGTGGTCTACGCGCCGCCGTCCTACCAGGCCGGCCGGCCGGCGCCGCTGATCCTCACGTTGCACGGGGCGGGCGGAAGCGCCCGGCGCAGCCTCCCCCGCCTTCAGCCGCTCGCGGACGAGCACGGCCTACTCCTCCTCTCGATCGATGCCCGCGACCGCACCTGGGACGTCGTTCTGCGGGGCTACGGTCCCGACGTGGCGTTCATCGAGGCCGCGCTGGCGCAGACCTTCTCCCGCTATACCGTCGATCCCGGGCGGCTGGCGGTCGAAGGGTTTTCCGACGGCGCGAGCTACGCGCTCGGTCTGGGGCTCTCCAACGGCGATCTCTTCACTCACGTGCTCGCCTTCTCGCCCGGGTTCGTGCCGCTGGTGGAGGACGAAGGTCTTCCGCGGGTCTTCATCTCCCACGGCACCGGGGACCCGGTGCTCCCGATCGAGCAATGCAGCCGGCGGATCGTCCCCGAGCTCAGGCGGCGGCGGTATGATGTGCGCTACGTCGAGTTCGAGGGCGGCCACGTCGTGCCCCCGGCGATCGCGCGGGAAGGGCTAGGGTGGTTCTTGCAGGAGTCGAGGGTCGAGGGTCAAGTGTCGAGACTGCCTCTGTTGGACTCTTGACCCTCGACTTGCCTTCCCGGGAACGTTCAGTCCATACTGAACGTATTACGACAGGCTCACTCGGCTTTCAACCCTGGACGTCATGGACACAGCAACCGCCCGCTTCACCGACCGGATGGCCGACATCTTCGAGCAGGAAGGCCAGCCGCCCATCGCGGGACGCATCCTGGCGCTTCTGCTGACGAGCGAGGCGCCCCGCACGCTCGACCAGCTCGCCCTGGCGCTCCGGGTGAGCAAGGCGAGCGCGAGCACCAACGCCCGGCTCCTGGCGCAGTTCGGGGTGATCACCCGTACTCGCCGGCCCCGGGATCGCCGCGACTTCTACGCCGTCGTCCCCGATCTCTTCGAGCGCTCCATGGCGCAGCGGCTGGGCCAGTGGCGGCGCTTCACCGAGGTGGTGGAGGAAGCGAGGCGCACGATTCCGGGACTTCGCTCGGCACCGCGGTGGAGGCGGTCGAGGCGGCGGCACGCGAGGTCCTGCCCGCGAGCATCAGCACCAACTTCGCCGGCACAGCGCAGGCTTTCCAGGAGGCTCAGGCCGGCCTTCTGATCCTGCTGCTGATGGCGATCCTGGTCATCTACCTCGTGCTCGGCATTCTATACGAGAGCTTCATCCACCCGCTCACCATCCTCTCGGGGCTGCCGTTCGCGGGGTTCGGGGCCCTGCTGGCCCTGGCGCTCTTCGGGCTCGACCTCAGCATCTACGCGTACGTCGGCATCATCATGCTGGTCGGGATCGTGAAGAAGAACGCGATCATGATGATCGACTTCGCCATCGAGGCCGAGCGGAATCACGGCCGGAGCGCGCACGAGGCCATCCTCGAGGCGGCGAGCGTCCGGTTCCGGCCGATCATGATGACCACCATGGCCGCGCTGATGGGCACCCTGCCGATCGCGCTGGGGCACGGCGCCGGGGCGGAGGCGCGCCGGCCGCTGGGAATCGCGGTGGTGGGCGGCCTGGTGTTCTCTCAGATCATCACGCTCTACTTCACGCCGGTGGTCTACACCTACTTCGACGCGCTCCAAAAGCGGATCGGGCGGCGGAAGCGGGTGGAGCAGCCGGCTCGTCCTCCCTCCGAGGTCCCGGTACCGTCCCCGGCCGGGGCCCTGGCCCGGATGCGAGAGACTTGACAGAATCAGACAGTTAGACAACCATTGAACCGTGAACGAACGAGCTTCAGACCCGGCGCGTCTCACCGACGATCAGTTCGAGTTGATCGCCAAGGCACTGGCGGACCCGACGAGGGTAGCCGTGCTGGAGGCGATCGGCCGGGAGGACGAATGTCCGTGCCAGAGCCTCCGCAGCGCATTCCCAGTGAGTAAGGCGACGATCTCGCACCATATCAAGGAGCTGGTGCGGGCCGGGCTGGTGGAGGCGAGGCGGGAGGGGCAGTACCTGCACTGCCAGCTTCGCCGGGGAGTGCTGAAGGGGTACACATCCGAGCTGCTGCGGCGGGTGGCGGGGGAGAAGGGCGGGTGAGAGCGCGAGAGCGTCATCCTGAGCGAAGCGCTTGACATTCGCTCAGGATGACATTCGCTCAGGTTAAGAAGCAGGGAATGTCCGGTCGGCCGGGTTTTTTGCGCAGCAAAAGTCAGATAGTTGTACAACTGTTACATTCTCGCCGGAAGGCGGAGGTCTGGTATGGTGTCGTCGTCCCGCTCGCTGCTGGTAGTCTCGCCGGTGCTCCTGCTCGTCCTGGTCCTCGCCTGCGGCGCCGAGGCCCCCGCGCCGCCCCCGTCTCCCGGCGTGACCGTCGCCGCAGTTCCGGAGCGTGACGTCAGGGAGTGGGACGAGTTCACCGGCCGGCTCGAGGCGGTGGACGCGGTCGAGATCCGGCCCCGGGTTTCCGGCTACATCCACCGGGTTGCCTTCAACGAGGGGAATGGGGTCCGCAAGGGTCAGGTGCTGTTCGAGATCGACCCCCGTCCCTATGCCGCCGCCCTGGCGCGTGCCGAGGCCGAGTTGGAGGTGGCGCGGGCCCGGTCGGAGCTGGCCGGCAGGGACGTGATCCGGGCCGAGCGGCTGGTGGCGGTGCAGGCGATCTCCCGGGAAGAGCTGGACTCCCGCACCGCCGGACAAGCGGAGAACGAAGCCGCGGTACGGGCGGCCGAGGCCGCCGTCACCACCGCTCGGCTGGATCTGGAGTGGACCAAGGTGCGCTCGCCCATCAGCGGACGGGTGGGCCGCGCGGAGGTGACCGAGGGCAACCTGGTGCAGGCCGGTTCGGCCGACGCGGCACTCCTTACCACCGTCGTGTCGCTCGATCCGATCTACGTCTATTTCGAGGGCGACGAGCAGACCTACCTCAAGTACTCGGCGCTGGCGCGCGACGGCTCCAGGCCCAACTCCCGCGACAACCGGACCCCGATTCAGCTCGGCCTGTCCGACGAGCAGGGTTTCCCGCACGAAGGGTACGTCGACTTCGTGGACAACCAGCTCAACGCCGAGGCCGGGACCATCCGGTTCCGCGCGGTGTTCTCCAACAAGGACCACCGCTTCACCCCGGGCCTCTTCGCGCGGATCAGACTGGTGGGCAGCGGCACCTACCCCGCCAAGCTGGTGCTCGATCGTGCGGTCGGCACCGACCAGGACAAGAAGTTCGTCATGGTCCTCAAGCCCGACAGCACGGTGGACTACCGTCCGGTGCAACTGGGTCGGCTCATCGACGGCTTCCGGGTGGTCGACTCGGGGCTCGAGCCGGGTGAGCAGATCGTCATCAACGGGCTCCAGCGGGTGCGGCCGGGCATGAAGGTGATACCCAAGACGGCGCAGATGACCCTCGACGCCGCCATCGATACGGCGGCCCGCTGACCATGAACTTCTCCCGATTCTTCATCGATCGGCCGATCTTCGCGGCCGTGCTGTCGATCGTAGTGACCCTTGCCGGCGGGATCGCGATGTTCTCGCTGCCGGTGAGCGAGTACCCCGAAGTGGTTCCGCCCTCGGTCGTGGTGACGGCGGTCTATCCCGGCGCCAACCCGCGGGTGCTCTCCGAGGCGGTGGCCACGCCGCTGGAGGAGCAGATCAACGGCGTCGAGAACATGCTCTACATGTCGTCCCAGGCAACTTCGGACGGCGTGCTCACCACTACCGTCACCTTCCGCATCGGCACCGACCCCGACCTGGCCCAGGTGCAGGTGCAGAACCGGGTGGCGCAGGCGCTCCCCCGGCTGCCGGACGAGGTGCGCCAGTCAGGCGTGACCACGGTCAAGAGCTCTCCCGATCTGACGATGGTGGTCCACCTGGTGTCGCCTGATGACCGCTACGACATCGTCTACCTGCGGAACTACGCGATCCTCCAGATCAAGGACGTGATCGGGCGCATTCCCGGCGTGGGACAGGTCCAGGTGTTCGGCGGCGGCGACTACGCCATGCGGATCTGGCTCGACCCCCAGAAGGTCGCGGCCCGCGGGCTTTCGGCCGGCGACGTGATCGCGGCCATCCGGGAGCAGAACGTGCAGGTCGCTGCGGGGGTGGTCGGCGCGCCGCCGATGCCGGAGCAGGTGGCCTACCAGCTCAGCGTCAACGCCCGGGGGCGCTTGGCGGACGAGGGGGAGTTCGGGGAGATCATCATCAAGGCGGGCGACGACGGTGAGCTGACTCGGCTCCGCGACGTGGCCCGGATCGAGCTGGCCGCCGGCAGCTACGCCCTGCGGTCCATGCTGGACAACAAGGACGCGGTCGGCATGGGCATTTTCCAGGCCCCGGGCTCCAACGCGCTGGCGCTCTCGACCGCGGTTCGCGCCACGATGGAAGAGGTGAAGCTGAACTTCCCCGAGGGCGTGGATTACTCGATCGTGTACGATCCCACGACCAACGTGCGGGAGGGCATCCGCGAGGTGGTCATCACCCTGCTGGAGGCAGTGCTCCTGGTGGTGATCGTGGTGGTGCTGTTCCTCCAGACCTGGCGCGCGTCGATCATCCCGCTGGTGGCGGTCCCGGTGTCGATCGTGGGCACCTTCGCCATCCTGCTGGCGTTCGGGTTCTCCATCAACACCCTCTCGCTCTTCGGCCTGGTGCTGGCCATCGGCATCGTGGTGGACGACGCCATCGTGGTGGTGGAGAACGTCGAGCGGAACATCGAGGCCGGTCTCTCGCCGCGCGATGCCTCCTACAAGGCGATGGAGGAGGTCAGCGGCCCCATCATTGCGATCGCGCTGGTGCTGTGCGCCGTCTTCGTGCCGGTGGCATTCGTGAGCGGCCTCACCGGTCAGTTCTATCGCCAGTTCGCCCTCACCATTGCCTTCTCGACGGTGATCTCGGCGTTCAACTCGCTCACCCTTTCGCCCGCGCTCAGCGCCATCCTGCTGAAGCCGCACGGCGCGCCGCCCGACCGGCTGACCCGCCTGCTCAACGCCGGGCTCGGCTGGCTCTTCCGGCCGTTCAATCGGGTGTTCGCTCGTGGCTCAAACGGGTACGGGCGGGTGGTGGGGCAGGTCCTCCGGCGCCGGGGGATCGCGCTCGCCGTGTACGCCGGCTTGGTGGCGCTCACGGTGGTGGCCTTCGGCAAGGTGCCTTCCGGCTTCGTGCCCACTCAGGATAAACAGTATCTGGTGGCCTTCGCGCAGCTGCCCGACGGAGCCACGCTCGACCGCACCGAAGCCGTGATCCGGGAGATGTCCGATATCGGCCTCCAGCACCCCGGCGTGGCCAGCGCGGTGCAGTTCCCCGGACTCTCCATTAACGGGTTCGTGGTCCTGCCCAACGCGGGAATCGTTTTCTTCACCCTGGATCCCTTCGACGAGCGCGAGTCGGACGAGGAGTACGGCCTGACCATCGCCGGCGCGCTCAACGGCAAGTTCTCCGGGCTTCAAGATGCCTTCGTCGCCGTGTTCCCGCCTCCACCCGTCAGCGGGCTCGGGCAGGTGGGCGGCTTCAAGATGGAGCTGGAGGACCGCGCCGGGCTCGGCGAGGCGGAACTGTACAACGCCACCCAGGCTCTTATCGGACGCGGGTACGAGACACCGGAGCTTGCCGGGCTCTTCTCCGGCTTCCAGATCAACGTGCCCCAGCTCGAGGTCGAGGTGGATCGGGAAAAGGTGAAGCAGCAGGGGATCTCGCTCACCGATCTGTTCCAGACCATGCAGACCTATCTCGGGTCGGTGTACGTCAACGACTTCAACAAGTTCGGCCGGACCTACCAGGTGATCGTCCAGGCCGACGCACCGTTCCGCGCGAGCGCGGAGAATATCGCGCAGCTCAAGGTGCCGAACGCCGGCGGAGAGATGGTGCCGCTGGGCTCGGTGATCCAGGTGAAGCAGTCGTACGGCCCGGCGCAGGGCCTCCGCTACAACGCCTATCCGGCCGCCGACATCAATGGCGGCCCGGCGCCCGGCGTCAGCTCGGGCGAGGCGAGGGCGATCATGGAGCGCCTCGCCGCCGAAACGCTTCCCAACGGTATCGGGTACGAATGGACCGAGCTCACCTACCAGGAGATCCTGGCGGGGAACACGGCGATCTTCGTTTTCCCCCTCTGCATTCTGCTGGTGTTCCTGGTGCTGGCCGCTCAGTACGAGAGCTTCTCGCTACCGCTCGCCGTCATCCTGATTGTGCCGATGTGTCTGCTGTTCGCGGTCGGCGGCATCTGGCTCACCGGGGGCGACAACAACGTCTTCACCCAGATCGGATTCCTGGTGCTCATCGGACTCGCCTGCAAGAACGCCATCCTGATCGTCGAATTCGCCCGCGAGCTTCAACGGCAGGGCCGGTCGAGGGTCGAGGCGGCGCTGGAGGCCTGCCGGATCCGGCTTCGGCCCATCCTGATGACCTCGTTCGCGTTCATCATGGGCGTGGTCCCGCTGGTGTTTTCCAGCGGCGCCGGCGCCGAAATGCGGCACGCGATGGGCGTGGCGGTATTCTCAGGCATGCTCGGCGTGACCTTCTTCGGCCTGGTGCTGACGCCGGTGTTCTACGTGGTGCTTCAGGGACTGGTGGAGCGGCGGCGGGTGCCGGCCGTCACGCCGACGCCCTCGGGGGAGGTGAC
>JACCSE010000434.1 GCA_013813145.1 Gemmatimonadales bacterium | reverse complement strand
GGGAGAGGCCAGGGCTACCGCCGTTCCGCCGACCCGCCGTTCCGCGGTGTTCTC
This sequence comes from Gemmatimonadales bacterium, assembly GCA_013813145.1. Lineage (GTDB taxonomy): Bacteria > Gemmatimonadota > Gemmatimonadetes > Gemmatimonadales > GWC2-71-9 > CAVVWJ01. The sequence goes on along the minus strand of JACCSE010000434.1, from coordinate 5,863 downwards.
CGAACGCTTCGCCTGCCCGGTATGCGGGGTGTCGCTCCCGGAGCTGGAGCCGCGGCAATTCTCGTTCAACTCTCCCTTCGGCGCCTGTCCCGACTGCCACGGCGTGGGTACCCGGAGGGAGGTCAATGCCGACCTGGTGCTCGGCGACCCCAGTATCTCCATTCTGGAAGGCGTGATCCTTCCCTGGGGCGAGCCGACGGGATACCTCCGGAAGGTGGTCCTGCCGACGCTGGCGAAGGCGTTCAAGTTCGACCTCAACGCTCCGTGGGGCGAGCACAGCGAGAGCGCCAAACACGCTCTGCTCCACGGCGCCCCGGGCAAGTTCCGGTTCCAGACCGACGGCGCCCGGGGTCGGGGGGAGTTCGAGAGCGATTGGGAAGGGGTGCTCCGCAACGTGGAGCGGCGATACCGCGAGTCCACCAGCGACGCGGTCCGGGTCTCGCTCGAGGAGTTCATGATCGAGCAGCCCTGCCATACCTGCGGCGGCAAGCGGCTCCGGCCGGAAAGCCTGTCGGTGCTGGTGCACGACCGTAGCATCGGCGACGTCGTGGACCTCCCGGTCGAGCGCGCGCTCGAGTTCTTCGAGGGCGTTCCGCTTCGGGCCAACGGGCGCGCGGGCCTGGACCCCGACATCGCCGGGCCGATCCTCAAGGAGGTGGGCGACCGGCTCCGCTTCCTCCGCGACGTCGGCCTCGACTATCTGACCTTGGGACGCGGGGCGACGTCGCTTTCGGGCGGAGAGACCCAGCGGATCCGACTGGCCACCCAGATCGGGTCCCGCCTGGTGGGCGTGCTCTACATTCTGGACGAGCCCAGTATCGGCCTGCACCAGCGGGACAACGAGCGGCTGCTGGGGACGCTGCGCGGGCTCCGGGACCTCGGCAACACCGTCATCGTGGTGGAGCACGACTCCGATACCATCGAGGCGGCCGACCACGTCATCGACCTGGGTCCGCGCGCCGGCCGCTTCGGCGGCGAGGTCGTGGCCGAAGGAACGGTCGACGATATCCGGGATCACCGGGACTCGCTCACCGGCCGCTATCTCCGGGGAGAGCTCCGGGTGCCGGTGCCGCTCGGGCGGAGGGAATCGCCGGCCAAGCACCGGCTGCGGATCGTCGGTGCCAAAGCCAACAATCTTCAGAACCTGACAGTCGACATCCCGCTCGGCCTGTTCGTGGCGGTCACCGGCGTGTCCGGGTCGGGAAAGTCCACCCTCGTCACCGACATCCTGTACCAGGCGCTGGCGCGACACTTCTACCGCGCCAAGGTCGTGCCCGGCTCGCATACCCGGATCGAGGGGTTGGACCGGATCGACAAGGTCATCGACATCGACCAGAGCCCGATCGGCCGGACGCCGCGCTCCAATCCGGCCACCTACACCGGCTTGTTCACGCCCATCCGGGAGCTGTTCACCCAACTTCCCGACGCCAAGCTCAGAGGCTACGGGCCGGGCCGGTTTTCCTTCAACGTGAAGGGCGGACGGTGCGAGGCCTGCCAGGGCGACGGGCTGGTGAAGATCGAGATGCACTTCCTGCCGGACGTGTACGTCCCCTGCGAGGTCTGCAAAGGGCGGCGGTACAACCGGGAAACGCTGGAGGTGCGGTACAAGGGCCGGAGCATCGCCGACGTGCTCGATCTCACCGTGGCCGACGCGCTCGATTTTTTCAGCAACCAACGGCGCATCGCCGAGAAGCTGGAGCTGCTGAACGACGTGGGCCTGGGCTACATCCACCTCGGGCAGGCGGCGACCACGCTGTCGGGCGGTGAGGCGCAGCGGGTCAAGCTGGCCACCGAGCTGGCCAAGCGAGACACCGGCCGGACCCTCTACATCCTCGACGAGCCGACGACCGGCCTTCATTTCGAGGACGTGCGCCTGCTGCTGGACGTGCTGCACCGGCTGGTGGACAAGGGAAACAGCGTCGTGGTCATCGAGCACAACCTCGACGTCATCAAGACGGCGGACTGGATCCTGGACCTGGGGCCGGAAGGAGGCGAGCGGGGCGGGAGGATCGTGGCGCAGGGGGCGCCGGAGGACGTGGCGGTGGTGGAGGGAAGCCATACGGCGCAGTTCCTCCGCAGGGTGCTGCGGCCGGATTGAAGGCTCCGGCCCCGGTTGTCCGAATATCCTCACGCCGGCAAACCAAGTATCCTTCGCCAAATCGCCATCCACCCGCGTCCGGAATCGTTCTCTCCATGACCCGCTACGCCGCCCAGATCGCCCTCGCCGTCCTTCTCGTCGCCGCCCCGGCGGCGGCTCAGGTTACCGATCCGTCACTGTTGACCGTGCGCCGGATCTATGGGCCCACTGAGTTCAAGCCTCAGCCGTTCGGACCGGCGCGCTGGCTTGGCGACGGGTCGGCGTACACCACGCTGGAGCCGGCGGCGGCGGGCCCGGGGCTCGACATCGTGCGCTACGACGTGGGGCGGGGCAACCGGGAGGTGCTGGTCTCGGCGCGCCAGCTCGTGCCCCGAGGTGACACCTTGCCGCTCGCGGTCGAGGATTACGGCTGGTCTCCCGACGGAGGCCAGTTGCTGGTCTTCACCAATACCAAGCCGGTCTGGCGGCTCAACACCCGGGGCGATTACTGGGTGCTGAACCGCGCGACCGGACAGCTCCGCAAGCTCGGTGGCTCCGACGCGAAGCCCTCCACCCTCATGTTCGCCAAGTTCGCGCCCGACGGACGTCGTGTCGGGTACGTCCGGGAGAACAACCTTTACGTCGAGGACCTCACCGGCGGCGGCATCACGGCGCTCACCACCGACGGCAGCCGGACCCTGATCAACGGCACGTTCGACTGGGTGTATGAAGAAGAGCTGATGAACTACCACGCCGACGGCTGGCGCTGGAGTCCCGACGGCCGGCGGATCGCGTTCTGGCAGCTCAACGCCGACCAGGTCGAGGATTTCTTCCTCATCAACAACACCGATTCCGTCTACCCCAGGGTCATCCCGGTGCAGTACCCCAAGGTAGGCGAAACCAACTCCGCCGCCCGGGGCGGGATCGTGGGCGCGGCGGGGGGACCGATCCGGTGGCTCGAGATCGAAGGCGACCCGCGCAATCACTACATCCCCCGGATGGATTGGGCGGCGAGCTCGAACGAGGTGATCCTCCAGCGGCTGAACCGGGTGCAGAATACCAACCAGGTCATCCTGGGCGACGCGGCCACCGGAAAGGTCAGAACCATCCACACCGAACGGGACAGCACCTGGACCGACGTCGTGGATGACGTGGTCTGGCTGGACCAGGGGAAGCGCTTCACCTGGGTGAGCGATCGCGACGGCTGGCGTCACGTCTATGTAATGTCTCGCGGCGGAAAGGCCGCCCGGCCGGTCACCCGCGGAGCGTTCGACATCATCGACGTCCTCGGCATCGACGCCGGGGGCGGATGGCTCTACTACATCGCTTCGCCGGACAACCCTCGCCAGCGCTATCTCTTTCGCTCCCGGCTCAACGGCAAGGGTGAGCCGGAGCGGATCAGCCCCGCACGGGAGAGCGGTACTCACGCCTACGACATCGCGCCCGACTACCGCCACGCCATCGAGACCTACTCCAGTCTCGGCAATCCGCCGCTGGTGCGGCTGGTGCGGCTGCCCGGGAATCAGCCGATCCGCACCCTGGTGGACAACGCGGCGCTCCGTTCGAGAGTCGGCGCCCTGCGCCGGGGGGCGATCGAGTGGTTCACCGTAAAGGCGGAGGACGGCGCGCCGATGCCCGGGCTGCTGATGAAGCCGGTGGACTTCGACTCGACCCGCAAGTACCCGCTGCTCTTCTTCCTCTACGGCGGCCCGGGCGATACCGAGGTGGACGACGTCTGGGGCAATTACTACCTGTGGCACACCATGCTTACCCAGAAGGGGTACATAGTGGCCATCGTGGACAACCGGGGTACGCCCGCGGCGCTCGGCCGGGCGTTCCGCAAGGCGATTTACGGGCAGATGGGCGTCCTGGAGACGCGGGACCAGGCCACGGCCGCCCGAGCGCTGATCCAGCGGCCATACGTCGACGCCGGCAGGGTGGGCATCTGGGGGTGGAGCTACGGCGGCTTCATGAGTCTCAACGCGCTCTTCCAGCACCCCGAGATCTATCGGACCGCCATCGCGGTATCCCCGGTCACCCATTGGGCGTTGTACGACAACGTGTACACCGAGCGCTTCAACGGACTCATTACCGAGAATCGGGCCGGCTATGACCGGGGCTCGCCGCTGAGCTACGTGAAGGGAAAGCGCGGTGACCTGCTTCTGGTCCACGGCAGCGGCGACGACAACGTCCACTACCAGAACAGCCAGATACTGATCAATGCCCTGGTGGCGGCGAATCAGCAGTTCGAGCTGATGGAATACCCCAACCGGACCCACTGCATTTGCCAGGGGCAGGGGACGACGGTGCACCTCTTCGAACTCATGACCCGCTTCCTCGACCGGACACTCATGGGCCCGGCTCCGCGCGGGGCCGCCGCCGAGCGAGCGGCGGCGGGACAGTAGCGCTGATAGCGACGTGGGGTCACCGGCCGTACATTAGGCGTTCACGTCCTGGGAGGTCAGCATGACCTACGAAGACATCGTCTCCCTGCTGGGTTACGCCGGCGGACACGAGCAGGCGGTCCGCATCACGACCACCGAGCAGACCGAAGTGATCGGAATCCCGACCAGCGTGGACACTCACGTCACCGCGCACGAGGTCTACCTCAGACCCGCCGGGAGCGACGACACCGAGATCGCTGTCTCGCTCGGGTCGATCGAGGCGGTGGAGTTGGTCCGATCTAGTGTTTCGGGCTGAAACATCCTGCCCGCCGTCTCCGTAGAGCGCGATCGGAGGCCACACAGGTATGGATGAAGGCATTCTCGCGATCACGTTCATCTTCGGCGGCGGCAGTCTGTTCCTTCTCTCCATGAGTCCGGTCGGCAAAGCCATCGCCGAGCGGATCCGGAGCCAGGGAGCCGTCCCGATGCAGGATCCCGAGCTCCTGGCCGAGGTGGACTCTATCCGGCGTGAAGTGACGGAGCTCCAGGAGCGAGTGGATTTCGCCGAGCGGCTCCTCATGCAGCAGCAGGAGCGCGCTCAGGTGGCTCGGGGAGGGAACCCGGAGTGATTCAGGACATCCCGCAGGTTCCCGGCCCGCCGTTCGATCCCAACCTGATCTGGATGAGTGATGGCGGACCCCCGGCGATCGTCATGATCGTGCTGCTCAGCCTGGTGGCCGCCACCGTCATCCTGTGGCCGATCATGCGGGCCCTTGCCCGGCGACTGGAGGGCAAGGGAGGTGGCGACCCCGCGCTGCGGGCCGAAGTGGAGCAATTGCATCAGCGCCTGGGCGAGGTTGACAACCTTCAGCTCCGGATGGGTGAGCTGGAGGAACGGATCGACTTCGCGGAGCGGTTGTTGGCGCAGCAGGAGCCCGGCCGGCTGAAACGGTAGACGAGGTCGAGGGGCGGTTAGATTTCGCGGAGCCGCTCCTGCGAGCAGGGAACAGGCGGACCAACTGCCCGGGGGGAGCGCTTCGATGATCACCCGTGAGGACATTCAGTCGTTTCTCGACCGGCTCGACGGCGGCAGTCTCACCGTCATGGAGATCGAGCCGAACCTATGGCTCGCCCGGACGGGCGACGAAGCCGAAGTCGTCGTCAACTATGCGCCTCCGGTGGTGATCCTGCGGGTACGCGTCATGGAGCTGCCGGGAAGCGAGCCCCGCCGCGGGGAGCTCTTCCGGCAGCTCCTGGAATACAACGCCCGGGACCTGGTACACGGCTCCTATGGCGTAGAGGGCGATCACGTGGTGTTGACCGATACGCTCGAGCTGGCCGACCTCGACTACAGCGAATTCGAGGCGAGCTTCGACTCCATCACGCTGGCGCTGGCCTCGCA
>JACCSE010000419.1 GCA_013813145.1 Gemmatimonadales bacterium | reverse complement strand
GATCCCACCGCGCGTGGGCACGAGGAGGAGCTGCCCTACCCGAAGACGTCTCGCCTTTACCTTCGGGTTGGCCTCCGCCAGGAGCGAGCTGCTGACCCGGTGGCGGCGCGCGATCCCGCCCATTGTCTCCCCGCTAGCGACGACGTGCTCGACGAAGGTCACCCGCCGCTCGGGCGGAAGCTCTTCGTAGCCGGTGACCGTCGCCGCTCCCCTTCCCGACGGCACCCGCACCACCGAGGCGACTCCGGGCGGGGTGGCCAGACGAAGATACTGCGGGTTCAGCTCCCGGATCGCCGCGACCGTGGTGTCGGCGAGCCCAGCGATGACGTCGAGCCCGGTCATCGTCGGGACCACGATGGAGTCGTAGGGCGTGGGCTCGGCCGGAGTCACGGCGAACCCGTAGCGGGCAGGCTCCTTGGCGATCACCGCCGCCGCGAGGAGCTTGGGTACGTAGTCCTTGGTCTCCCGATGGAGCAGCTTCGTGTTGTAAAGCCGGAAGAACGCCGCGTCCGAGGCGAGGCCCTCGCCCTCGTCATCGTCCGGTAGCCGCTTCAGGCTGCGCGAGACCCGTCCCGAACCGGCGTTGTAGGCGGCGGCCGCCAGATAGAGTGAGCCGAATCGCTCGTTGAGATCACGCAGGTGGCGCACGGCGGCGTCGGTGGCGCGGTACGGATCGCGGCGCTCGTCCACCCATGAATCCACCCGCAGACCGTAGTGCTTCGCCGTCGCCTTCATGAACTGCCACATCCCTACCGCCTTGGCCCGGCTGGTCGCGGTGTTGGAGAAGCCGCTCTCGATCAGCGCGAGATAGACCAGATCCCCCGGTAATCCTTCCCGCTGGAGTCGCTCCCGGATCATCGGCTCATAGCGCGGCATCCGGTTGAGCCAGATCCCCATCCGCTCGCGCCCGTTGCGCTGGAAGAAGTTCAGGTACCACTGCACCCGGTCGTGGCTGTTGAAGGTCTCGACGTCGATGTCCCAGGTGACCGCGTTGGCGAGCTCGGCGGCGCCGGCCGACGGCTGGTCGCTCGCGCCGTCGGTGGGATGCGACTCGGCCAGCTCTTCCAGCACCGCCTCGTCGGCGGTCGAATCGGCCGCAAGCCGCAACTCAGCCGCCAGCTCCGGCGTGGGGATCAGCGTGTCGAGGAACGGTGCGGCGGGCGGGAGGTCATCCTCTTCGGCGAGCGCGTCCTCGGGCAGGGCCTCCGCTTCGACCGGGTCGGAATCGGGCCCAGGTAAAGCGGACGTCGGCCGGCGGGAACCACCGCACGCGGCGAGCGCGACCACAAGGAGGAGGAAGTGGAATCGGAACATGAACTCACTCCATATGTGGGCGTGCTGGGAAGTTTTCGGCGTCTATTCGTGGGCCGCAATCCGCCGGACGAGATGCGATCTGAGGCAGTCGAGCCGGCTCCGGCTCAGCGCATGAAGAGCCGGTTGCCCAGGATCCGGTTGGTGGCGTTGAGGACCGCCAGCGCCGCGCCGCGGGCGGCGTCGTTTTCGGTGAGATAGGAACCCACTACCCGATGGCCGCTTCCCTCACCCTGCACGGCCAGCGACACGATGACGACAGTCGAGTCGAAGGCGCGGACCGCCTTCACTCCGAGCAGCTCGAACCCCAAGCCACCCTGCACCGCCCCGCCCAGTGCATTGACGCACGCCTGGGCCGCGCAGCGCAGCTCACCAGCCTGGGAGGCGAGCCCCTCGCTCTCCCCGACGAATTGCTCGGATTCTTTCCATGTCAGGCCGACTCGGGCTCTGCACCGCCCGTTCGGCAACCGGTCCAGCTCGAACTCGGCGAAGCGGAGCCGATCGCTGAAAGGGTTCGGCGGAGACATGCACGTCCTTGCACAGGGAGTCGAAGGAGATACGGTGACGGGCGGAGGGGCAAGGGGTGTGCCGGGGGAGGGGGACAGCGGTGCAGCGGGGCAGAAACGGCACACCAAGACTTCATCCCGAGCGAAGCGAGGGACCTTCTCGATTGGGGTTCGATACCCGCTGAGAAGGT
>JACCSE010000409.1 GCA_013813145.1 Gemmatimonadales bacterium | reverse complement strand
CGCTGATGCTGCTGACGGGCGCGGGCCTGCTGCTCCGGAGCTTTCAGCGGCTCATGGCGGTGGAGCACGGCTTCGACCCCGAGCGGCTGCTGACGCTTCAGGTCTGGCTGCCGGTGCCGAACGACAGGTCCAAGGGGCGCTACCTCAGCCACGAGCAGCGTCGCGCCTTCTACGATCGTGCCCTCGCCGCGGTGCAGGGCGTCCCCGGAGTGCGCGACGCGGCCCTCACCTCGCGGCTGCCGCTGCGCGGCCGGAACGGCCTCGGCTTCGCCATCGAGGGCCGGCCCACGCCAGAGGACCAGCCCATGCCCAGCGCCGAGTTCCGGATGGTGAGCCCGAACTACTTCGCCACCATGGGCATCCCGGTGATCCGCGGGGCTGGGCTGCCGGAGCTGGAGGACTCACTGGCGAACGCCAAGGTGGTGGTGAACCGGACGCTGGCGGAGAAGTACTGGTCCGGCGACGATCCCATCGGCCGGCGGATCCGGATCTTCGGCCCGGACGGACCCTGGGTCACCATCGCCGGGGTGGTGGGCGACGTGCGCCAGATGGGGCTCGCCGAACCGCCCCGGGAGGAGCTGTACATCTCCACCCTCGTCACCTCCGGCCAGGAGATGTCAATGGTGGTGCGCACCGCCGACGATCCCGAGCGGCTGAGTGCGGCGGTCACCGGCGCCATCCGGGAGGTGGATCCGGAGCAGCAGGTGTTCGGGATCATGTCCATGGAGCGGCTGATCGACAACGCGAGCGCGGAGCGGCGGGTGTCGCTGATGCTGCTGCTCCTCTTCGCCGGCATCGCGCTGCTGCTGTCGGCGCTGGGGATCTACGGCGTCATGTCCTACACCACCAACCAGCGGCGGCACGAGATCGGAATCCGGATGGCGCTCGGCGCCCACGGCGCCGACGTACTCCGGCTGGTGGTGGGGCAGGGGATGCGACTGGTTGCGATCGGCCTCGGGCTCGGCCTGCTCGGTGCCTGGCTGCTCAGTCGGTTCCTCGCCAGCCAGCTCTACGGCATCACCCGGCACGATCCGCTCACCTACGCCACGGTCGCGGCGCTGCTCGCGGCGGTAGCGCTCACCGCGAGCTGGCTCCCGGCCCGGCGGGCGACCCGGGTGGACCCGATGCTGTCGCTCCGGTCGGAGTAAGTCATGCTCTCCGACCTGAGATTCGCGCTCCGGCGCCTGCGGCTCTCTCCCGGCTTCAGCGCCCTCGCCGCGCTCATGTTCGCCCTCGGGGTCGGCGCGACGACGACCGTGTTCACCCTGATCAACACGGTGCTGCTGCGCCCGCCCGAGCGGGTCCGCCAGCCGGAGCGCACGGTGGCGGTGTACACCAGCGACTTCAGCGGCCCGCGGTTCGGCTACACCTCCTATCCCGATCTGCTCGACTACCGCGCCGGAACATCCGGCGTGCTCGACCTCGCCGGCCACATGCTTCAGCCGCTCAGCGGCTCGACCGGCAGCGAGAGCTTCCGCGTGCTGGGCGAGCTGGTGACGGGCAACTATTTCGCGGTCCTCGGCGTCGAACCCGCCCGCGGGCGACTCCTCGCGGAGGGCGGCGCGGCATCGGAAATCGTCATCTCGCATGCGCTCTGGCAGCGGCGCTTCGGTGCGGCGGCGGACGTCGTCGGCCGCCAGCTCCGCCTGTCGGGGCACACGTTCACGGTGGCGGGCATCGCGCCGCGCGGGTTCACCGGCACCAACCGCGGCATCGGCGTGGAGCTGTGGCTTCCCCTCGAGGCGGTGCGCATCCTCGATCCGGCGGAAGAGATGTTGACCGGGCGGGGCGACCGGGGCCTCTTCCTCGTCGGCCGGCTTCGGCCGGGCGCCGAGCTGGTGGACGCGCAGTCCCGGCTCGCGGTGGTCGCGGGACGGCTGCATGCGGAGCACCGCGACGCCTGGACCGACGTGACCGGCGCCGCCCGGGCGGTCACCGTGCTTGGGGAGCGGGAGGCGCGGGTCTTTCCGTCGATCCGGGGAAGCGTGCGCGGCTTTCTGGCCGTGCTGATGGGCGTGGCCGCACTAGTGCTGCTGGTCTGCTGTGCCAACCTCGCCAACCTGCTCCTCGCCCGGGGCAGCGCCCGCCGGCGCGAGATGGCCATCCGGCTCGCGCTCGGAGGCGGGCGGGCCCGCCTGGTTCGCCAGCTCCTCACCGAAGGCCTCGTGCTCGGGCTCATCGGGGGCGCGCTCGGCGTGCTCGTCGCGGCCTGGGCAACGCAACTGCTCGGCCGGCTGGAGCCGCCGGTTCCAGTGCCGGTGGCGCTCGACTTCAGCGTGGACGCGCGGATCCTGCTCTTCGCCGTGGCGGCGACCGTCGCGGTGACGCTGGTCTCCACGCTCGCGCCGGCGCTGCGGGCCACGCGGCTCGACGCGGGCGAGGGCCTCCGCGGTGACACCGGCGCGACGCCGGCGGGCGGCCGGGTGGGAATGCGCGACGCCCTGGTCGTGGTACAGGTCGCGGTGTCGCTCGTGGTGCTGGCGGCCGCCGGCCTGGTTCTCGGCAGCCTCCGCGAGGCTGTCCGGATCGACCCGGGCTTCGCCACCACGGGGGTGGCACTCATGCGGGTGGAGCTCGGCGTGCAAGGATATGACGAGGAGCGTGGCCGCCGCTTCTACGAGGAGCTGCTGCGCGGCGTCCGGGCGCTGCCCGGTGTGGAGGCGGCGAGTCTGGCCGAGCTGGTGCCGCTCGGGTTCTCCGGGCAGCGCCGTGGTCTGGACGTAGAGGGCTACCAGCCCCGGCCCGGCGAGGAGATGGAGTTCGGCGTCAACGCCGTGAGCCCCGACTACTTCCGCACCATGGGCGTCGGCCTCGTGCGCGGGCGGGCGTTTGAGGAACGGGACCGGCCTGGCACGACGCCGGTCGCGATCGTCAACGAGAGCTTCGCCCAGCGGTTCTGGCCGGGCGCCGATCCGATCGGCCGGCGCATCGTGATCCGCGACGTGGCCCGGGAGATCGTCGGCGTGGCCCGCGACGGGAAGTACGTCTCGCTGGGCGAGGCGCCGGTCCCCTACTACTACCTGCCCTGGCGGCAGTGGTACGAGTCCGACATGGTGCTCCAGGTCCGCACCGCCGGCGACTCACGGACGCTCCTGCCCCTGCTCGCGGCGCAGGCCCGGAGCCTCGATGTCGAGCTCCCGGTCGAGACGACTACGGTCGAGGAGCATCTCGGCTACGCCCTGCTCCCGCAGCGGGTGGGCGCGATCGTGCTCGGTGGGTTCGGCGGGATCGGCGTACTGCTCGCCGCGCTGGGACTCTACGGCGTCATGTCGTACCTGGTCACCCAGCGCACCGCCGAGATCGGCATCCGGATGGCGCTCGGCGCCACCCATGTGGGCGTGCGGTGGATGGTGCTGCGCCGGGGTCTGGGGCTCACGGCCGTTGGGTTGGCGCTGGGCGTGTTGGGGGCACTGGTCGCGGCCCGGTTCATCTCGGCCTTCCTGCTCGGAGTGAGCCCGACCGATCCTGCCATCCTCGCGGCGGTCGTGGCGCTCTTCACCGCCGTCGCGATGGCCGCCACCTGGCTTCCGGCCCGGCGCGCCACGCGGGTGGATCCGGTGATCGCGCTGAGGTCGGAATGAAGGACTTGCTCTGGCGGGACGGCCGCTACGCCCTGCGGCAGCTCAAGCGCTCGCCCGGGTTCACCGCGATCGCCGTGGTGACCCTGGGGCTCGGGATCGGGGCCAACACGGCCATCTTCAGCGTGGTGAACGCGGTGTTGCTCCGCCCGCTGCCCTACGCTGACCCTTCGCGTCTGGTGATGGTCAGCGAGACCCGCCCCGAGGGCACCAGCAACACCGTCTCCTTGCCGAACTTCGAGGACTGGCGGAAGAGCGCCGGCGCCTTCGAGTCGCTGGCGTTGTTCCGCGAGCAACGGCTCAACCTCGGCGGTTCGGGCGAGCCGGAGCGGTTGAACGGCGCGCTGGTGAGCGCCGATTTCTTCCGCGTCCTCTCGCTCCAGCCGGCCCCGGGCCGTGGGTTCGCGGAGGCCGAAGACCGGCCCGGCAGCGACCGGGTCGCGCTGATCAGTCACGAGCTCTGGCAGCGGCGCTTCGGCGGCGACCCCGCCGCCATCGGCCGGCCGATCACGCTGGACGGGCAGGCGCTGACTCTCATCGGTGTGGCGCCGCCGGGGTTTCGCTATCCCACCCGCGCCGACGTCTGGATCCCGGTGTCGCATGACGCGGCGGACATACTCGACACTCGCGGTCTCCACGCATACCTGGTGATCGGCCGGCTGCTGCCGGGCCTCGGGGTCGAGGATGCCCGGGCGCGGATCGGGGCGGTGGCGGCCCGCCTCGCGGTGGAGTACCCCGAGTCGAACCAGGGCTGGGGCGCGACCCTGGTTCCGCTGCACCAAGCGCTGGTAGCCGACGTGAGGACCACGCTGCTGGTGCTCCTGGGCGCGGTCGGGTTCGTGCTGCTCATCGCGTCGGCCAACGTGGCGAACATGATGCTGGCGCGGGGCGCCGGCCGGCGGCGGGAGCTCTCGATCCGTACGGCGCTCGGGGCCTCACGGTCGCGGCTCGTGCGGCAGTTGCTCACCGAGAGCGTGCTCATCGCGCTGCTGGGTGGCGCGCTGGGGTTGCTGCTGGCCGTGTGGGGAGCGGACGCTTTGCTCGCGGTGGCGCCGGAAGGTCTGCCGGCCGGCCAGAGTACCGCGCTGGACATCGCGGTCCTGGGCTTCACGCTGTCGGTCGCGGTGATCACCAGTCTGGTGTTCGGCCTGGTGCCCGCCGTTCAGACCGCGCGGCAGGACCTCGCGTCGCCGCTGCGCGACGGCGGGCGGGGGTCGGCCGGAGTGGATCGGCAGCGCACCAGGCGCATCCTGGTCGTCGCGGAGATCGCGCTGTCGCTCCTGCTCCTGATCGGCGCGGGGCTCATGGTGCAGAGCTTCTTCCGGCTCCAGGCGGCCGACACCGGCTTCAATCCCGTTGGGGTGGTCACCGCGCGGCTGTCGCTGCCTCGCGCCGAGTACGCCGATACCGGCCGGGTGATCCGCTTTTACGACGCGCTGGTGGAGCGGGTCGGCAACCTGCCGGGCGTGGTGTCCGCCGCGGCCGTCAGCTATGTGCCGCTGTCCCGGGAGGGCGCGCGATACCGGTTCAGTATCGATGGCCAGCCGGTCGTCGACCCGCAACTGCGCCCCGGCGCCGACTTCAACGTCGTCACCCCGGGGTACTTGGCCACGCTCGAGATCCCGCTGCTCCAGGGCCGCGATCTCGGGCCGGAAGATCGGCGCGGCTCGGCCGACGTGATCCTCGTCAATCAGACGCTGGCGCGCCGGTTCTGGCCGGGCGAGGTGCCGGTGGGAAAGCGTCTCACCTTCGGGGAGCCCGAGGAGAACGCGTGGCTGACGGTGGTCGGCGTGGTGGCCGACGTGAGGCAGCGGTCGCTCACTGCCGAGCTCCGCCCTCAGGTGTATGCGCCCGAGGCGCAGGTGGGAGCGGAAGAGATGTCCCTGGTGCTCCGAACCGCGATGGTGCCCAGTGCGGTGGGGCAGGCGATGAGGGAAATCGTGAGGGACCTGGATCCGGGAGTGCCGGTCTCGGATGTGCAGACGATGGGTGAGGTGCGGAGCGCCTCGATCTCGACCGACCGCTTCCGGACGGTGGTCCTGAGCAGCTTCGCGCTGCTGGCGCTGGCCCTGGCCGCGATCGGGATCTACGGAGTGATCTCCTACGGCGTCGCGCAGCGCGCCCACGAGATCGGCATCCGCATGGCGCTCGGGGCCCGCCGCCGGGAGATCCTCCGGTTGGTCGTCGGCGATGGGATGACCACGGTGGCGATCGGGATAGCGATCGGCGTGGTCGCCGCGATCGGATTGTCGCGCTTCCTCGGGTCGCTGTTGTACGCCGTCGAGCCGCACGATCCGACGACCTTCGCCGCCATCGCGACGCTCATCTTCGCCGTGGCGCTCGCGGCCTGCATCCTCCCCGCGCGGCGGGCCGTGCGGGTGGACCCCATCAAGGTCCTGCGAGCCGAGTGATGGATCCGCGCGCGCTGCTCGGCGATCTCCGCCTGGCCTGGCGCCGCCTCGGCCGGAGCCCCGGATTCACCGCGGCCGCGGCGCTCACCCTCGCCCTCGGGATCGGCGCCAATACGGCGGTGTTTACCCTGGTGGATGCGGCACTGCTCCGCCCGCTTCCGTTCCCCGAGCCCGAGGGGCTGGTGGTGCTGTGGGAGAGTCAGCCGGCGCAGGGCAAAGAGCAGGAAAAGGTCTCGGCCGCGAACTATCTGGATTGGCGGCGGGAGAGCCGGAGCTTCTCCGAGCTGACCGCGTGGATCGTGTGGGGAAAGGCCCTCACCGGCGCGGGTGAGCCGGAGGAGCTCACCATGGTCCGGGCGTCGTCCAAC
>JACCSE010000079.1 GCA_013813145.1 Gemmatimonadales bacterium | reverse complement strand
AACATCCCCGCCCCCCCGATCACCTTGAGCCGGAACAGCCAGGGATCGGGCGTGTCGGACGGCGGTACCGTGGCGACCCCCATGGCGAAGAGCGTGAGCGCGAGCCCGCTCACTCCCACGACCGCCGACATCGGGCGAGACGCCGGCGCCCCGCCGGGAGCGCGCTCCCGGATGCGGACGGTGAGATAGCAGAGAAAGAGGTAGACGAACGGGATGAAATACACCAGCAGCATGGTATCGAGAATGATCAGGTAGGCCCTTTCGACCGTGGTGCCCCGCCCCAGCACCGAGAGCAGGAGGAACACAGTGGCCAGGATCGCCTGGGTCAGGATCGCGACGTAGGGCGTCTGCCAGCGCGGGTGCACCTTGCCGAACGCGGGAGGGAAGTAGCGGTCCAACCCGATCACGAACGCGATCCGGGCCGGACCGGTGAGCCAGGCCCCGACCCCGCCGACGTTGCCGAGGACGTACAGCGCCGCGGCGAGCGGTGCGACCCACAAGAGGCCGAGTCCGGTCTCCCCCGCCCCCGCGGCGAGGGCCTGGAGGAATCCCGACACGATGTTCACCTCCTGGTACGGCACCAGCCAGAGCACCGAAGCGGTGCCCGCGATGTACATGACGGCGATGAGCGGCGCCGAGATGTAGATCGAGCGCGGCAGGGTGCGGCGGGGATCCCGGATCTCGCCGCCGAGCGTCGCCGACAGCTCCAGTCCGGCGAACGCGAAGGCGATCGAGGCCCACAGGTTGAGCTCGGACAGCTCGCCGAAGTTCGGGATCAGGGTGTCGGCCGTGAGCGGGGTGGCGGCGGGCCGGGTGGCGACCGCGTACACCCCGAGGGCGACGATGATGAGGCCGGGCACGTAGGTCCCGATCGCGCCCAGGTTCTGGAGCCATCTCCCGGTGCGCAGGCCGACGATGTTGATCAGGACCGCGAACCAGAGCGCGATCAGCGTCGCTGGCAGCACGTAGGACCAGTTGCTCTCGAGCCCGGTGCCTCCCCGGCCGATGACGTAGGTGCCGACCACCGCCGTGGACATCAGCAGGTTGGGGTAGTACAGGATGTTGTTCACCCAGTAGCACCAGCCGCAGATGAAGCCGTGCCCCTCGCCGAAGGTGCGCTTGACCCAGAAGTAGATCCCGCCCTCTTCCGGAAACCGGGCGCTGAGGTCGCTCACCGCGAGTCCCTGCGGCACGAAGAAGAAGAGCGCCGCGAGCACCCACAGCGTGAGCGAGCTGGGTCCGGCGGCCGCGGCCGTCGCGAACCAGCGCAGGCTCAACACCGCGACGATGTTGAAGAGAACCAGGTCGCGAAGCCCGAGGGTTCGGGGGAGAGTCGTCATAGTCCCGGCCGTCACCCCTTGAGGTAGAGTCCACGCGGGTCGAGCACATCGCGGAGCAGCGTCAGCTCACGGTCGCTCGGTGGATCCACCGGCTGGAGCCGCTCGCGGCAGCGGAGAGTCCAGCCGACCCCGGCCCGGACCTCGTCCAGCTCGACCCCGGGATAGAGCGCGCCGAGCACCAGCTCCCCGGTGTCGGGGTCGGCGTCGAGGATGCCCTTGTCGGTCACCACGCGTACCGGGCCCGCGCCCGGCATGCCCAGTTCCCGGCGCGAGCGGCCGCCCATCCGGTGCCCGGGACTGGTCACGAAGTCCACCGACTCGGGGAAGGCGCGCCGGCTGAGCCGGCTGATGACGAGCGTGCGCCGGGCGTGGATCGCGATCTCCGCGGCGCCACCGCTTCCGGGAAGCCGGACCGAGGGTCGGGCGTAGGGCCCGATCACGGTGGTGTTGATGTTACCGAACCGGTCGATCTGGGCGCCGCCGAGGAAGCCCACCCCGATGCGCCCGTTCTGAAGCAGACACTGGAAGACGTCGGCCATACCGCAGACCATCAGCGACCCGGTGACGAGCGAGGGGTCGCCGATCGACACCGGCAGCCGCTCCGGCTCCGCGCCGACCGCTCCGGATTCGTAGATCAGCACCAGCCCGGGCGCGTGGGTCGCCCGGGCCAGGTTGCATGCGAGGTTGGGGAGCCCGATGCCGACGAAGACGACCTCCCCATCGCGCAGTTCCCGGGCGGCGACGGCGGTCATCAGCTCGGCGGGGGTGTGGGTCACCGATGGCGGCACAGCCCGTCATCCTGAGGGAGCGAAGCGACCGAAGGATCGGATCGCGTCCGGGCCGATCCTTCGCTTTGCTCAGGATGACGATCGCCGTCAATACCCTCAGGATGACGATCGCCGTCAATACCCTCAGGATGACGATCGCCGTCAATACCCATAGTTCACCCCCGCGCACACCCGACTCCCCGCCCGGAGCCACTCCAGCCCCCCGCACCGCTCGACGTACTCGGCCCGATTGTGCACCCCGAAGACGAACTCCTCGAGGTACCGCGTCAGCGCCGCCGGCTCGCGCGACACCGCCTCCCATCTCACGTAGAAGTCGTTGTCCCGATCGTAATACCCCTGAGCGTACGACGGATGAGCTCCCCAGGGCTCGACCACCACGGCGTCCACCGCGAGTCCGGGAACCAGCGTCCGGTTCGGGTCGGCCCGGATCACCGCCTCCTCCACCAGCTCCTCCACCACTACGATCACCCGCCGGGAGGCGAACGCCGCCTCCTTCTGCACGCCGAGCAGCCCCCAGATCTGAGTGTTGCCCGCGGCGTCGGCCCGCTGGGCGTGCACGATGGTGACGTCGGGGTTGAGCGCGGGCACGGTCGCCAGGGTCTCCCCCGTGTACGGGCAGGTGACGCTCCGGATGAGCGGATTGGCCGCCGGCAGATCGGTGCCCATGTAATTCCGGAGGGTCCAGAACGGCAGCCGGGCGGCCCCCGCGCTCAGCCGGGCGACCATCCCGAAATGGGAGTACTCCTCCAACTCCAGCGGCGGCTCGCCCCGCTCCACGGCTCGCCGGAAGGCGTGCAGCGAGCCCGCGCCCGGGTTGCCGGCCCAGGAAAAGACCAGCTTCCGGGCGCACCCGGCGGCGATCATCTGATCGTAAATGAGATCCGGCGTGAGTCGGCAGAGCGTGAGATCGCGCCGCCGCTGGCGGATGATCTCGTGGCCGGCCGCGAAGCAGATGAGGTGGGTGAACCCCTCGATCACCACCGTGTCGCCGTCGTGGACCAGCGCCGCGACGGCGTCCCCCATGGTGGTGACCTTGGAGCCCGAGCTCAATCCAGCTCGCCCAGCAGCCCGTCGATCAGCGCCAGCGCGGTGTCCACGTCGTAGTCGTCCACCACCAGGGGCGGGGCCAGCCTGAGCGTGCTCTTCCCCGCCCCCAGGAGCAGCAGGCCCCGGCGAAAGGCACCGAGGACCAGCTCCCGGAGCAGCTCGGGAGCGGGCTCGCGGGTGGCACGATCCTTCACCAACTCGATCCCGATCATCAGCCCGCGCCCGCGCACGTCGCCGATGCAGGCGTACTTCTGCTGGAGCAGGCGCAGGCCCGCCATCAGGCGCTCGCCCATTCGCGAGCCGTTGGCCATCAGCTCGCCTTCGACCAGATCGAGCGTGGCCAGCGCGGCGGCGCAGCACACCGGATTGCCGCCGAAGGTGGAGCCGTGCGACCCGGACTCCCAGGTGCTTACCGACTCCTTGGCCACGATCGCGCCGATCGGCATCCCCGAGCCCAGTCCCTTGGCGGTCAGCAGGATATCGGGCTCGACGCCCTCGTGCTCGCAAGCCCACATCTTGCCGGTGCGGCCCACGCCGCACTGCACCTCGTCGGCGACGAGGAGAATGCCGTGGCGGTCACACAGGTCGCGAAGATCCCGGAGCCAGCCGTCGGGAGGGATGACGTAGCCGCCCTCGCCTTGGATCGGCTCCACGAAGATGGCGGCCACGTCGCGCGGATCCAGGTGCCGGGTGAACAGCTCGTGCTCGATGACGCCGAGGCACTGCCGGGTACACTCCGGCTTGTCGCCGCAGAACTGGCAGCGATAGCGGTAGGCGAACGGCACGTGATGCACGTCCGGCAGGAGCGGCCCGAAACCGGCGTGCTGCCGGGCCTTGCTCGAAGTGAGAGTCACGGCACCCGTGCTGCGTCCGTGGAAGGCGCCGCGGAAGGCGATGATGGCGGTCCGCCCGGTCGCGTAGCGGGCCAGCTTGATCGCCCCTTCCACCGCCTCGGTGCCCGAGTTGGTAAGAAACACCCGCTTCTTGGACCCGCCCGGCGCCCCGCGCGCGAGTCGCTCGCAGAGCGCGGCCATGCTCTCGTAGTAAAAATCGGAGCCGCAGATGTGCAGAAACCGATCCGCCGCGTCCTTCAC
>JACCSE010000375.1 GCA_013813145.1 Gemmatimonadales bacterium | reverse complement strand
CCTCACGTTGGAATGACCCAAGGAACTTCAGCCACTAACTTATTTGGTATCCGTCATGAGCGTCGTGAGCCAAGTCACGACAGGACAAACTCCGTCGGCTTGGCTCCAGGGTGCGCCAAAACGGCAGTTTCGGGCGGTACAGGCCTTGCTCGTCGGGTAGCCAGGCGAGGGGAATGGCAGACAGGCCAATCCTCCGGGCAGGACGATCTTACTCGGGAGTAAACATGGCTTCGAAAATCATCGGAATCGATCTCGGCACGACCAATTCAGTCGTGGCAGTAATGGAGGGTGGAGACCCGGTAGTCATCCCCAACGCCGAAGGCGGGCGGACCACCCCCTCGGTCGTCGCGTTCACTAAGGACGGCGAGCGCCTGGTAGGTCAGGTGGCCAAGCGGCAGGCGGTCACCAATCCCAAGCAGACCATCTTCTCGATCAAGCGGTTCATGGGCCGGCGCACCAGCGAGATCCAGGAAGAGATCAAGCGCGTCCCCTACAAGGTCACCGAGGGCCCCAACGGCCTGGCGGCCGTCGAGATCGCCGGCAAGCGGTATACCCCGCCCGAGATCTCCGCGATGATCCTGCAGAAGATGAAGCAGACCGCGGAGGACTACCTCGGCACCACGGTCACCCAGGCGGTCATCACCGTGCCCGCCTACTTCAACGACGCCCAGCGGCAGGCCACCAAGGATGCCGGCAAGGTCGCCGGGCTCGACGTGCTCCGCATCATCAACGAGCCCACGGCAGCGGCGCTGGCCTACGGCCTCGATAAGAAGAAGGAAGAGAAGATCGCGGTTTTCGACCTTGGCGGCGGCACCTACGACATCTCGGTCCTCGAGCTGGCGGAAGGCGTCTTCGAGGTCAAGAGCACCAACGGCGACACCCACCTGGGCGGCGACGACTTCGACCAGCGGCTCATCGACTGGCTGGTCGCCGAGTTCAAGAAGGACCAGGGGATCGACCTCTCCAAGGATGCCATGGCGCTCCAGCGCCTCAAGGAGGCCGCGGAGAAGGCCAAGATGGAGCTCTCCAGCACCACCCAGACCGACATCAACCTGCCGTTCATCACGGCGGACCAGAGCGGTCCCAAGCACCTGAACATCAACCTGACCCGGGCCAAGTTCGAGCAGTTGGTGGACGATCTGATCCAGCGCACCCTCCCGCCGATGCAGCAGGCGCTGAAGGACGCGGGGCTCGATCCCAAGTCGGTGGATGAGGTGATCCTGGTGGGCGGCTCGACCCGCATCCCCAAGATCCAGCAGATCGTGAAGGACTTCTTCGGCAAGGAGCCCAACCGCTCCGTCAATCCGGACGAGGTCGTGGCGATCGGCGCGGCGATCCAGGGCGGCGTGCTCGGTGGCGAGGTCAAGGACGTCCTGCTGCTCGACGTGACGCCCCTCTCGCTCGGCATCGAGACGCTGGGCGGCGTGACCACCGTGCTCATCCCCCGGAACACCACCATCCCGACCAAGAAGTCGGAGGTGTTCTCGACGGCGGAGGACAACCAGACCACGGTCGAGATCCACGTGCTCCAGGGCGAGCGCCAGATGGCGATGGACAACCGGACCATCGGCAAGTTCCAGCTCACCGGGATTCCGCCGGCACCCCGCGGTATGCCGCAGGTGGAAGTCGCCTTCGACATCGACGCCAACGGCATCCTGCACGTCACGGCCAAGGACAAGGCGACGAACAAGGAGCAGAAGATCCGGATCGAGGCCTCCAGCGGTCTCAGCGACACCGAGATCGACCGGATGGTGAAGGCCGCCGAGCAGCACGCGTCCGAGGACAAGCAGCGGCGCGAGCAGATCGAGCAGCGGAACCAGCTCGACAGCCTGGTCTATCGGGTCGAGAAGGACAGCAAGGAGTGGGTGGATCGGCTGCCCGCGGAGGCCAAGTCCCGGCTCGACGCGGCGCTGGAGGGCGGGAAGCAGGCCCTCCGAAGCGGGGATGCCGAGAACATCCGTCGTGGGCTCGACGAGCTGAACCAGGCCTACTCCGCCGCCGGAGCGTCGCTCTACCAGAGCGCTCAGGCCCAGGGTCAGGGTCCGGACGGTGAGCCCGGCCCGGACGGTGGCGCCGGCCCCACCGCCGGCGGCGAGGGTCAGCCGCAGGAGGATGTGGTCGAGGCGGATTACGAGATCGTGGACGACAAGAAGTAGTCGGTCAGGGGGGCAGCGGGGCAGGAGGGCAGAGGGC
>JACCSE010000355.1 GCA_013813145.1 Gemmatimonadales bacterium | reverse complement strand
ATGGCCGCGGGGTCCAGCGACTCGAGGCTTCGCTTCACTTCCGCCCGCCTACGTAGCGCAGCAGGTCCACGCACCGAGCCGAATAGCCCATCTCGTTGTCGTACCACGAGGTCACGTTCACCAGCGTGCCGTTCACGACGCTGGTGGAGAGCGCGTCCACCGTGCTCGACTGGAGCGATCCGATGTAGTCCACCGACACGAGCGGCTCGTCGCTGACGGTCAGCACGTCCTTGAGCGGACCCGCCTTGGCGGCCTGCCGGAAGGCGTCGTTCACCTCATCCACGCTGGTCGCCTTTTCGACGACGCAGGTGAGAGCGACGACCGAGACGTCGGGCGTCGGCACCCGGAGCGACACTCCGTCGATCTTTCCCTTGACCTGGGGAAGCACGAGCGAGGTGGCCTTGGCGGCGCCGGTGGTGGTCGGAATGATCGAGATGGCGGCGGCGCGGGCCCGGCGCAGATCCTTGTGCGGAAGGTCGAGGATCTGCTGGTCGTTGGTGTAGGAGTGCACGGTGGTCATGAACCCGCTGACGAAACCGAAGCGGTCGAGGATCACTTTCACCACCGGCACGAGGCAGTTGGTGGTGCAGCTCGCGTTGGAGATGACGTGGTGCTTGCCCGGATCGTAGCTCTCGTGATTGACGCCGTAGACGATGGTGATGTCTTCCTTCTTGGCGGGTGCCGAGATGATGACCTTCTTGGCGCCGGCGCTCAGGTGCGCCGCCGCCTGCTCGCGCTCAGTGAACCGGCCGGTGGACTCGAGCACCAGGTCCACGCCGAGATCCTTCCAGGGCAGCTTGGCGGGATCCTTCTCCGAGAGCACCCGCATCGAGTCGCCGTCTACCATGAGGGCGTCCTTGTCCGGCTGGACCTCGCCCGGAAAGCGGCCGTGAACCGAGTCGTACTTGAGCAGGTGAGCCAGCGTCTTAGTATCGGTCAGATCGTTCACCGCCACGAAGTCAAGCTCGTCCGCTCCCATGGCCTTGGCCGCGCGCACGACGTTGCGCCCGATGCGACCGAAACCGTTGATGCCGACGCGAATGGGCATGGGTGTGTGGGTCTCCTGGTTATGGCTATCGGTTGTCAGCTATCGGCTATCCGCTCTCGGTCCTGCAGCCCCGACACTCCGCTCCCACGGGCCGATAACCGATAGCTGATAGCTGATAGCCTTGTTCATCCCACCGGTTCCACCGCCCGGCCAAACGTCACCGCCTCCACTCGCTTCGCACCCGAAGCCACGAGCGCCGCCGCGGCAGCGGCGAGGGTGGCGCCGGTGGTGAAGACGTCGTCCACCAGCACGGCCCCGAGGCCGGAAGCCCGGTGGGCCAGGAAGGCACCGGCGACGTTGGCGTGCCGGGCATCCGGGGTCAGGGTGGTCTGGGTACGGGTCTCCCGCGCCCGAGTGAGCAGATCCGTGCGGATCCGGAGCCCGGTCCGCGCGGCGAGCGCTTTCGCGAGCCGCTCGCTCTGATTGTATCCCCGCGCGCGGAGCCGCCGGGCCCCCAGCGGAACCGGTATCAAGGATACCTGCCCCGTCAATGGCTCCAGCTGGAGCATCGCCCCGGCCATCGCGTCGGCCACCCGCCACCACCCTTCGTATTTGAGGTGGTGCACGGCCGCGTGGGCGCCGCCCGTCAGCCAGACGGCGCTCCGAACCCGGTCTAGTCCGGGCGGCCAGGCCGCGCAGATCCGGCACTCGAGGTCGCCGAACGCCGGCTGGCCGCAACGATCGCACAAGGGATGCGGTACCCGCCGCCAGCGCGAGCGGCAGAGCTGGCAGACCAGCGCGTCGTCTTCCCGGGCCCCGATCGGTGACTGACAGAGAAGGCAGGCCGGCGGCAGCAGCCAGCGCTCGACGCCGGAGAGGGCTGCCTCAACGGAGCGCAGCATCGACCGCCGCCCGCATGATCTCAGTCGGCGCATCGACGCCGGGGAACCAGCGCTCCAGAGCCAGCGCGCCCTGCGCGACCAGCATCGTGCGCCCGTCGGCGGCGCGGAGCCCGGCGGCGCGCAGGTCGCGGACCCAGGCGGTCTCCCCGGGCGAGTACACCAGGTCGAGCGCGACGGAGGCATCCGGTGCGCTCTCTCTGCCCGGCGGCGAGGCATCGCCGGCCGAGAGGCCGAGCGGTGTGGTATTGAGGATCACCCGACACTCGCGGGCGGGGGCGAGCGAGGCGCCGCTCCGCCCGGCCCAGATCTCGAACGCCTTCCGGCGAGTGTCCGAGCGGGAGCGCACTGCGATCGAAGCGCCCCGCCGAATCGCCGCCGCGGCCGCCGCCCGAGCACTCCCGCCGGTACCGGCGATGAGCCATGGCCCGTCGGGCGGATCGAGCGCGTCGAGCGCGGCCAGCAGGCCGTCCACGTCGGTGTTGTCGCCGGCTACCCGGTCGTTCTCCAGCCAGAACGTGTTGCATGCGCCGGTGGCCTCGACCAGGCCGTCGCGGTGGCCCAGGGCGAGGGCTGCGGCTTCCTTGTGGGGGACCGTGATGTTGCCGCCGCCGCCCGCGCGGCCGAGCGCATGCATGAGTCCGGCAAGATCCTCGGACGAGCAGCGGAGCGCGACGTAGACGGCCTTGAGACCGAGGGCACGGAAGGCCGCGTTGTGCATGAAAGGAGAGAGGGAATGGGCGACCGGATCGCCGAGCAGGGCGTAGACCCGCGTCGCCCCGGAGATCACCGCACGGTGCCGGCGACTCTGCTGACCACTCCGCCGATCAGCTCCTGCAGCTCCGCGAAGGTGGCGCGATAGCTCGCGATCTCCGAGCCGTAGGGATCGCTCACTTCGGTCCGCCCGGCGTCGCGTCCGGCGTACCCCCCCAGCAGGTGCACCTTGTGCTCGCCGCCGAGCTCCGCGACCCGCGCGAGATGATGCCCCGACATCACCAGGATCAGGTCCGCCTCCTTGACGATTTCTCGCGTGAGCAACCGCGCGCTGTGGCCGCTGAGGTCGAGCCCGTGCTCCAGCCCCACGAGATAGGCGCCTTCGGATGCCGGCGCGCCGTCCCATGCGCCGGTTCCCGCCGACGAGACGGTTACCTGCCGGATCCCCTTGGCCGCCAGGGCCTCCCGCAGCAGCGCCTCCGCCATGGGGCTGCGGCAGGTGTTGCCGGTGCAGATAAAGAGAATGGTCATGAGAAGAACATAAGGGGACAGCGGGACCGGGGAGCAGCGGGGCAGGGGGGCAGCAACGGCATACCGACCGAGTCCCGGGGGGTTTGGG
>JACCSE010000330.1 GCA_013813145.1 Gemmatimonadales bacterium | reverse complement strand
CAGATGGTCTCGATCCAGTCGGGCTGGACGGCGGTCTTGATGACCTCGAGGTCGTCCTGGGTGAGCTCCGCCGCGGCGACGACGAGGATGATGCCCGCGTCGAGCATCAGGTTGGCCACCTCGCCCAAGCGGCGCATGTGCTCCAGCCGGTTCTCCTGCTTCCGCTCGATGTCGGCATCGACGCCGTAGAGCACGTTGCCGATGCCGAGGAAGTAGACCACCTTGCCGTCCTCAAACAGCTTGCCCTCGAGCGCCTTGGCCACGCCCTTCCGGTCGGTCTCGTGCTCGCCGGTCACCAGGATCAGCGCGGCCTTCTGATTGTACTTCTCCGCCCGGTGCTCGGGCTGAATGATGCTCGGCTCCCACTTATAGTTCCGGAGCATCACCTGATCGCGCACGATGGCCTGACGGTCGGGTAGCGCCTCGCGGACGATGCCGCCGCCCCGGATCTCGAAGTCATCGACGATGACGAACCGGCTGGTGGCGGCGACGTCTTCGGCCAGATCGCAGGCAATGGCCCGGTCGAGCTTGAGCACGCACTCGGCCACGTCGTGACGCTTCACGACGGCCCGCTGATCGGTGGCGTCGAGGGTGGAGGCGTCCATGACCCGAAGGACCTCCTCCACCCGGGCGGTCACCCGCGCGCTCCCCAGCTTGAGCAGGTACTCCTTCCGCTTCACCATCGGATCTTTGCCGAGCCAGAAGAGGCTCACGCGGAGCCGCGTGGTGACCTGGGGCCGGGTCTGGTGCTCCAGCGTCGCCATCTCGCCCCGGGTGATGTAGATCTGCTCCTGGAGCGTGAAGCCGACCGCCCATCCGGCCTCGGCCCGCTCCTGCACCGGCCGGTTGAAGGCCTCGATGCTCTTCACCCGGCTCTTCTTGCCCGAGGGATAGAACACGACCTCGTCGCCCACGCTGACGGAACCGGAGTCGATGGTTCCGGTGACGATGCGGCGGTCGTCACCCTGCTTGGTAAACTTGTAGACGTCCTGCACCGGCATCCGGAATGCCCGCTCGGTGGGAGCGGGCTCGCTGTGGAACCGGTCGAGCGCGTCGAGGACCGTGCCGCCCTCATACCAGGGAAGATTCGCCGAGCGGTCGGCGATGTTGTCGCCGCCGCGGCCGGACACCGGAATGAAACAGGAGGGCCGGATGCCCACCTGTTCGAGAAACGCGCTGTATTCCCGGACGATGCGATCGTAGACCGCCCGGTCCCAGCCCACCAGGTCCATCTTGTTCACCACGATGGCGAGCTGGCGGATGCCGAGCAGCGACACCATGTAGCCGTGGCGCCGGGAATTCTCCTGCACCCCTTCGGCGGCGTCGATGACCAGCAGAGCCGCCTCGGCCCGGGCGGCACCGGTGATCATGTTCTTGAGGAACTCGATGTGCCCCGGCGCGTCGAGGATCAGGTAGGGCCGAAGGCGGCTGCTGAAGAACACCCGGGCGGCGTCGATGGTGATGCCTTGGGCCTGCTCGTCCTTGAGCGCGTCGAGCAGGAACGCGTACTCGAACGGCCTGGAGTTGAGCTCGCACTGGGCCCGTACCTGCTCGAGCTTCCCCTCGGGAAGCGAGTGGGTATCGGCCAGCAGGCGTCCGATGACCGTGCTCTTGCCGTGATCGACGTGGCCGACGATCACGATGTTCATCCGCTGGGTAGGCGCGGCGGGAGCGGCCACCCGGGGTGCGATGGGTGCGATAGAGGACGTCATCGGATGTCTTATTGCTCCTGCGCGGCGTAGTCGTAGGGGTAGTAGTAGTCGCCTTCTTTGGCCAGCTCGCCGCCCGGATCGTTCAGCACGGTGCCGACCACGCGGGCACCGACGTTGGCGAGCTGCTGATAGGCCCGCTGGGCGGCGTTCCGATCGGTGGTCCCGGCCCGCACGACCAGGAGGACGCCATCGGTGAGCGAGCCTACGATGCCGGCATCCGCGGTGGCCAGCACCGGCGGGGTGTCGAGCACGATGATGTCGTACTGCTCTTCCAGTTCCTGCAGCAGGATCCGCATGCGCGTGCTGCTGAGCAGGTTGGCCGCGTTCATCGGCAGGGCACCGCAGGGAAGGACCGAAAGCCGCGCGATGGACGTCTCACGGATGGCGGGCGGCGGCGGCGCGCCGCCGGGCTCACCGGAGGCGGTCAGCAGCTCCATGAGCCCCGGAGCGCGCGGCAGATGGAACAGGCCGTGTACGCGCGGTCGGCGGATGTCGCAGTCGACCAGGAGCACGCGGAGTCCGTCATAGGCCAGGGTGACCGCGAGATTCGCGGCAGTGAGAGTCTTGCCCTCGCCCGGGGCCGCGCTGGTGACGACCAGCGTCTTGAGCGCCTCGCCGCCGTCCGACCAGATGAGGCTGGTACGCAGGTTCCGGAAGGCCTCGATGCCGATGGAGAACGTCTGATTGCCGGCCATGGGCGACCCGGCTCCAGGCTTCACCCGTCCGCCGCCCAGCAGCCGGCGGAACTGGGATTGCCCGTTACGCGGCCCGCTGG
>JACCSE010000329.1 GCA_013813145.1 Gemmatimonadales bacterium | reverse complement strand
GCGTAGCATACGACCCGAGGCCCGATGACCGTGTCTTCCCCCACGACGACGCCGTCGCCCAGCGACACCCCTTCGGCCACCCGGCAGCGATCTCCCAGCCGAACGCCGGCGCCGAGCACGACGAACGGTCCGAGGGCGACCTCCGCTCCCAGGGAGCAGCCGGAGCCGAGCCGAACGGTGGGGTCGACGCCCGCCGCCGGCGGCTTTGCCGGAAACAGGGCGCGGATGGCGTGCGCCAGCGCGTCGTACGGATCGGCCACCACGATCCGTGCCCGGCTTCCGGCCGGCGCCTCGGCCAGCCGCTCGGGAACCAGCACCGCGCCCGCGGAGGTTTCCCGCAGCTCGGCGGCATAGCGCTCCGACACCGCGAACGAGAGCGCCTCCAGGCCGGCGCGGTCCAGTGGGCCGACCCCGCGCAGCACCACCCCCCCATCGCCAAGCAGGCGGCCACCGACGAGGTCGGCGACCGCCTGCGCGGTGAGTCCGGGTGCCGTCACTCGCTCAGGTGCCCGATTTGAGCTGCGCGATGACGCGTTGAGTAAGGTCCAGCGTCTTGTCCGCGGTGACGATCCCACTGTTGGGGGCGCTGACGTCGAAGATGACGGCGTAGTTGCCGGCCGCGCGCATTCCCTCGATGACGCTGTTGACTTTGGACTGGATCGGATCGAGCAGCTCCCGCTCCCGGGTCGCCGCGCGCTGCTGCAGCTCCTGGGTGCGCTGCTCCAGCTTCTTCTGCTGACCCGCGAGATCCTGCCGCTTGGCCTGCCGCTGGGTCGGGCTGAGCAGCACCGACTGCTGCTCGAAGTCGGAAGCCGCCGAGTCCAAGGTGGCCTGGAGCTTCTGCACTTCGCCGCGGTAGGTCTCGAGCTCCTTGGTGAAGGTCGACTCCGCCGAGGTATACCCCGGGGTCGCGCGGAGGATGGCCTGGGTGTTCACGTACGCGATCTTGGCGCCTCCGCCGCCAGCCTGTGCGGCGGCCGTCCCCGGCCCGCCCAGCGCAATCGCGACCAAGCCCACCCAAGCGCCCACGACGACAAGCTTCATGCTCAACTCCAGATGAAAGGTGCGAACCAGGTGATTCCAGCTGTCGGCCATCGGTCTCAAGTCTCAAGTCTCAAGTCTGCTGACGTGAGACCGGTGACCTGCGACCGATAGCCTAGAAGAAATTGCCCAACTTGAAGTGCAGTTGCCATCCAGGATCGGGCTGGCCGTTGCGGAGGCGGTCGAACCCGTAGCCCAGATCCACCCCGATCGGTCCCAGCGGCGAGATCACCGCCGCGCCGAGCCCCGCTCCGCGAAACAGCCGCGCGGGGTCCCACTGCCGCGCCGTCCGATACACGTTGCCCGCGTCGAAGAAGGCGCTCAGGTAGAACGACTGGCTGATCCGGGCACCCGCCTCGACGGTGAACGCCGCGAATGACTTTCCGAACGCGTCCGGGCTCGCCCGGTTACCGCTCGCCTGGGAATCGAACCCGTTGGGCGTAATAGCGAACTCGTCGTAGCCTCGCAGCGGGATGCCGAACTGCACCCCGCCGAGCGAATACAGCTCGGTGAAGAACGGCCCCGCGTCGCCAAAGATGAACCCCGATTTGGCGGTGATGCCAAGCACGAACTGTACCCCCGCGCCGAGCTGCCCGCCGCCGCCCAGCGAGCCCAGGGGAGCATACCAGCGCCCCTCCAGGTCCACTTTTCGGTAATTGCCCGTCCCCCCGAGGACACCCCCGTTGAGCTCTCCAGCCACCGAAGTGAACGAACCGCCGGTGGCGAACGGGAGCCCCACCCGGGTGTCCCGCAGGACGCTGGTGCCGACGGTGGAGCGGGTGCAACTGCTGCAACTGAACCGGGCCCGGAGGTCAGCCGAGCCCTCGGTGTAGCGGATCCGCTGGAACGAATAGGAGGTGAAGACCCGGGTGTACCGGGATCCCAGGAACGGAAAGCCGAGCTGGACCGAACCACCGGTTTGCTTCCGCCGCCCGAGGTCGCCGACGGTGAAGCGGGCGCGGGAGTCGAAGAGCGAGACGGTTCCCGAGATCCGGCTTTCGCGGATGCTGGGATCGGTGTAGGTCAGGGTAAAGTCGTTGATGTTCTTGCCGAACTGCCATTGGAGCCGGCCCCGCTTGCCGCGCCCGAAGAGGTTCGGCTCCTCCAGCCCCAAGAATCCGCCGACGCCGGTGCCCTGCCCGAGCGAGGCGCCGAAGTTGATATTGCCGGTGCGTCGCTCTTCCACTCGGAAGACGATGTCCACGTCCGCCCCGTTGGCCGCCGGCCTCACGTCGGGCGAGGGGAGCGGCTGCTGGAAGAAGCCGAGGTTGGAGACGTTCTGGTACGAGCGGATCAACCGCTCCCGGCTGAACAGATCGCCGGGAAGCATCACGATCGCCTCGCGGATGAC
>JACCSE010000325.1 GCA_013813145.1 Gemmatimonadales bacterium | reverse complement strand
GGCATGCCCTCAGCGTTGGTGGGGACGGTCTCGACCATCCAGTATTCCATTCCCCCTGGGTTCTCCCAGCGGTTGATGTTCCAGCCGAACAACTCGCGGTAGAACTTCGCCGCGCGCTCCGGCTGGTCCGCGGGGATCTCGAAATGCACGATCGTGTGATCCATGATGGTTATCCTCCTTCGAGTTGGTCCTGCACCGTGCCGCCGCCCGACTGCCGTATCCATAGACGAGCGAGCGGCCGCGGAATCGACAAGCGCCGGCCGCGCGGATGATCTCCGTCATCGGACCTGAATCGCGAACCGCAGCGTCCGCCCGGCCCGTGGCAGCCCGCACTGGTCATACACGGTCGCGTCGGTCGCATGTCCACGCTGATCATGGCGCGTAGCGAACCGCCGCGGAACGGCCAGTGCGCGGGTGACGTGGGCCTCGACTCCTTTGACCGAAATGCCGAGGGCACGGGCGATCTCGAGATTGCTGAGATGGTGCTGCCAGCGGAGCACGAGGACTGCGCGACGCCGTTCCGGCAGGTCCTCGACGGCACGGCGGAGCGCCTCGCTCAACTCCGCGGCGTGGATCGCTTCATCGGGCCGGAGCGGCTGGGCCCGGGCCGAGTCCTCCGACTCGGTGCCGCCGACCAGGCTCACCCGATCCACGATGCGCTGATGCCGGAGATGGTCGAGCGCTTGGTTCCGGCAGGCGGCGAACAGGTAGGCCCGGATCCCGGTTACCGGCTCCCAGCTCTCCCGTTTCTGCCAGATCCGGAGGAAGACGGTCTGCACCAGCTCCTCCGCCGTATCCCGGGACCGGACGTAGCCGTAGACGAAGTCGCACAACGCCCGGTAATAGGCCTTGAACAACTCCTCGAATACCGACTCGTCACCCGCCCGGATGCGCTCGAGCTGTCCCGGCTCGGGCGCCTGACTCGGCGAGGAGGGAGCATCGGCCGCGGGAGCGTCGCGGCGCGGGTGCTTGAGCATGGGCTCGATGTGGAGAGGCCGAAGAATTGTGACGAGGTGCGACCCCACCCTAACGTCCGGCGCCGGGGCGCGCAACCGCCGGCGCGGGCCTGTAGGGTTGACCTGGTCTGAAACGTCTTGATGGTGGCGATTCCCGCAGCGACAAGTCGCGGACTATTCCTGACCCGCGCTTCCGCCCGCTTTCCGCCGCGCCTCGGCGACGATATCGTCCGCCCGCTTGCCCGCCTCGCGAATGATCCCCGCCGCCTTCTCATCCGCCTCCTCGCGAAGCTTGTCCGCCGCCGGCTCGGCGGCGGCGCGGAGTATCGGATTGGTCGTCCGCGCCGTCAGCGCGTCCGCCTGCTTGTAGCCCTCTCCTTTCACGCTCTCCGCCAGCGTCTGCGCCTCCTGGCGGATGGCCCCGGCACGCTGCTCCGCCTCCTGGACCAGTCGGGTGGCCTCGGCCGACAATCTCTGGGTGGCCGCCTCGCGCACCGCCTGCTCCGCTCCTTGCTTCGCCGATGCGACGATGCTCCCCGCGTCGACCTTGACCGAGGGATTGGTCACCGTGCCGGCGAGCGCAACGCCGAGCTCGATCTCGGGTGCCGCCTGGAGGTCGATACCGGCCGCGCCCGCCCGCGACACCAGGCCGGCGATGGCTTGAGTCGCCGCGCCGCCCAGCTCCGACCGGGGCACCCTGAGACGCAGGGCGTACTGGAGCGACTGGTCGAGGCCATTCGAGCCGCTGACGTTCATCGTGGTTTTGCCCAGGTTCACCGCGAACGGATCGACGTGCAGCCGGCCGTCCCGGATTTGAAACGCGGTGCGGAGAGCTTTCAGCGCCGGATTGTCCAGGACCTGGAGCTTGGTCACATCCACGACCTTCTCCAGCGCCGGAAAGTCCTGCAGCACGAGCTGCGAGGTCTGGAGGGAGCCGCGTCCACTGAGAGCATTGAAGAGAGGCATCATGTCCTTGCCCAGCGCGCCGTTCAGCCGCACATCGGTGGAGAAGTTCCCTTGGGCATACTTCGCCACGGGCGCCAGCATTCGCACGGTGGTGAAGGCCTCGAAGGCGGCGGGGATGTCGACCTTGGTCATCCGCAGGCCGACATCGAACAGCGGCTTGGTCGGATTGGTCGTCTCGTAGAACCCGGTCACCCCGATCTCGCCACCCAGGGTGTTCATCCGGAAGTTCTCCAAGGTGACCCGCTGGTCCTTCACGTGGAGGCGGCCCCGCGCGTTGGTCATCTTCAGCTTGTCGTACGAGAGCTGCCCCACGGTCGCGTCCAGGGCGAAATCGATCTTCGGCGGCACCGGGATGATCTCGAGGTCGCCCTCGCCGGAGCGCCACTCGTCCAGATTGAACCGGTTGCTGCGCACCGTGGCGCTGCCGCGAAGGACGTCGTCCCGGAGGACGAAGCCGAGGAGGTTCTCCAGGGAGCCCGAGGCCTGGAGGTCGCTGCTGCCGATGGATCCCTTGAAGGACCTGAGCTCCGCGCGTTGCGGTGCCAGCCGGAGCGACGCCTCCTGGATCGCGAGCGGGTGGGGGAGGCCCTCGCCTTTCACGTTGAGGTTTCCCACGTCCACGCTGCCGCTTGCCGCGACCTTGTCGTACTGCTTGCTGTCGACGTACGACATGCGAGTCCGCACCGTCGCATCCGCCGCCACGGTGCCGGCGAGCTGGTCGATGCCTTCGAGCTTCATGGTGCGGCGGACGTCGGCGAGGTCGACCTTGCCGACGATGCGCGCGTCAACGTCGGGATCGGAGATCGGGGTTCTGAGCGTGAGCGTCGCGTCGACCGGGTTCCGTCCGATCAGCAGATGGAACTTCTGGAGCCTCACGACCGTGCTGTCGGCGCTGCCCCCGGGGTTGGTGATCGCGAGATCCATGGCGATGTCCCGCGCGGGGAGCGGGAGGTCGGGATACTGAAAGGCGGCGTTGTCCACCTTGGCGTTGAGCGCGAGCGACGGAAAGGCGCTGTCGCCGTACTCGCCCTTGACCTTACCGGAGACCGCGATGGTGCCCGAGGTCTTGACCGACTGGAAGTCGTGGGCGTAGACGGCCGGCACCAGCGAGAGGATGCTCCGGAAGTTCGTGCTGGGTGCGTTGAACGCCAGGTCGAGGCCCAGGTTGTCGCCGGCCGCAGTGGCCGAGCCCGAGACGCCCAGCCTGAGATCATTGAGGCGCAGCTCGGTATCCTCGAGGGTGTAGGATTTCCTGTCCAAGTCGGCCTGCACGTCGGCGGTAAGGCCCAGGTTTACCCGGTTGAGGTAGGGAATGCCGGCGAAAGTCAGGTTCACCGTGTCCGCATCCGCGCGGGTCTGGATGGTGACGAGGTTCCGGCTGAAGTCGCCGGAGAGTGACTGATCGTAGCCGCTCAACGACGCTTGGAGCTTGGCCTGGCGGTTGTCGAAGGCGACCGCGGCATCGCGGATCTCGAAGCGCTGGAGGCTCATCGCCATCGGGCTCTGCGACTCCGCCTGGGGCTGGGTCTCGGGCGTCTTCTTGGTGATGTCCCAGTTAGCGGTGCCGTCCTCCAGCTTGATCAACGAG
>JACCSE010000101.1 GCA_013813145.1 Gemmatimonadales bacterium | reverse complement strand
CATCTCCACCGAACGCGTCTACACCGGCCGCGTCGTCAACCTCGATCTGGACACCGTCCGCTTCCCCGACGACTCCACCGGCCGGCTGGAGATGTTCCGCCACCCAGGGGCGTCGGCGGTGGTGCCGTTTCTCGACCCGCCCACCGATCCCGACCCCCGCATCCTGCTCATCCGCCAGTTCCGCCATGCGACCGACGGGTTCATCTGGGAAGTGCCCGCGGGGCGGCTCGATCCCGGCGAGAGTCCGGAGGCCTGCGCCGCACGGGAGCTGGAAGAGGAGACCGGCATGCGGGCCGAGCGGCTGCAGCGGCTCACCACCATCTATACCACTCCCGGGTTCACCGACGAGCGGATCCATCTTTTCCTCGCCACCGGCCTCGCGGCCGGCGCTGAGAGACGGGAACACGATGAGTTCATGGAGGTGGTGCCGCTCCGCTGGTCGGACGTGCTGCGGCTGATCCGGTCGGGAGAACTGAGCGACGGCAAGAGCCTGGTTAGCCTGCTATTTGTCCAATGTTTTGGCAGACATCCTTGAACAAACTTGCGGCGTGATGTAGCTTAGGCCCATCTGAACAGGGACCTCCAGCCAGTCGTTTGCCCCAGCTTTGCCTCAGAGTGGGCGAGGAGCCGCAGTGGCAGTCGTGGGAAGTGCCGATAACGCGGAGCTCGTCGCGGCGCACTTGGCGGGCGACACCCGCGCCTTTCAGGAGTTGGTAGGCCGCTACCGGGGTCCGCTGCACAACTTCGTGACCCGCATGATCGGCGATCGGGAGCGCGCCGAAGACCTGGTGCAGGAAGCGTTCATCCGGGTGTACCGGCACCTGCACCGGTTCGACAGCACCAGGAAGTTCTCTACCTGGATCTACACCATCGCCTCCAACCTGGCCAAGAACGAGCTCCGCAACCGGAGCCGGAACCCGCTGGTGCTCTACCAGTCGCTCCGGCCCCGAGGCGCGGACGATCAGCTCCCGCTCCAGTTCGAGGACTCCACCACCCGGCCCGACGACATGTTCGCCGGCCGCTACCTGCGCGAGCTGGTGGACCGGACCGCGGCGACCCTCGCTCCCCACCACCGGGAGGTGTTCGTCATGCGGGAGCTGGAGGGGCGGAGCTACGAGGAGATCGCTCGGACTACCGGCTGCAATCTGGGCACGGTCAAGAGTCGTCTGAACCGCGCTCGCCGCGCCTTCGCCGAGCGTATCGCGCCCTACCTCGATTGAGGAGCCGCGGCTTCGCGGGTACAATTCCTTCCATGCCCGCGCAGACTCTCGACGCCTTCTTCCGCGCCCTCGCCAAGGGGTTGCTCGCACCGGCGTACTATTTCCATGGTCCCGAGGACATCCTCAAGGACGAGGCGGTCCGCGCGATCCTGGACCGCGCGCTCGACCCGGCCCTGCGCGACTTCAACTTCGACCAACGCTCGGCCGGGCAGCTCGATCCCGAATCGCTGTTCGCGCTCTGCGCCACCTTGCCGATGATGGCGGAGCGGCGGGTCGTGGTGCTGCGCGATCTCGAGGGACTCAAGCGCAAGCCGAAGGTCCGCTCGGTGCTGCTGGCGTACCTCGAGCGCCCGTCACCCGAGACGGTGCTGATCCTGGTTCAGGGCTCGGGCGACGAGACTGTGGACAAGGATTTCGCCCGCACCGCGTGCACGGTCGCCTGCAATCCGCTGCCTCCCGAGCGGGTGCTTCGCTGGCTCGAGCGCCGCGCCGAGGCCGTCGGCCTGAGGCTGGAGCCGGCTGCCGCCGAGCACCTGGTGCGATCGTTGGGCGGCCAGCTCGGGATGCTCGGCTCGGAGCTGGCCAAACTGGCCGCGCTCCCGGCCGGTGAGCCGCTTACCGCCGAGCGGGTGGGCGAGCTGGTAGGCGTGCGGACCGGGGAGACGAGCTTCGACTGGCGCGATGCCCTGTTCGACGGACGCACGGCGCAAGCGGTACGACTCCTCGGCCCGGTCCTCGACCAGCCGGGGTGCTCCGGCGTCAGACTGGTTACCCTCGCCGGCACGACCCTCCTCGGCATCGGGATCGCGCGAAGCCATTTGGACCGGCGTGTCCGGGGTCGCGCGCTGGCTGACGCGGTGTTCGAGACGATCCGCCGGTGCCGGGTGTTCGGGCTGCTTTCGTGGACCGAGGAACGCGATCGCTGGGTTCGCTGGGCTGGTTCCTGGCCCTCCGGCCGCGTCCGCGCCGGCCTCCGCGCCGCGCTGGAGGCGGACACCGCGCTCAAGGAAACCACCATCTCCGACGAGCACGGGGTTCTCACCGACATGGTGTTGCGGATGGCACCGGCGAAGCAGGAGGCGGCATGATGGGACGGGGGCTGCCCCCGTTGGCCGCGCTCCTCCTTGCCTCAGCCGTCGCAGCCACCCCCCTGCGCGCCCAGTCCGATCCCCGCCTGATCGAGGCTGTCCGTACCGCGCAGGAAGGCCAGAGCGACTCGGCCCGTGCGGCGGTGCAGCGGCTGCTGGCCGCCACGCCACCGACGGATACTCTCTATCCGCAGATCCTCTACACCGGGGCGATGGTAGCGGGCGAGGCGGCGGAGATGCGCCGGTCGCTCCAGCGGGTCGTGGTGGAGCACGGCGCCTCGAGCTGGGCCGACGACGCGCTGCTGCGGCTGGCGCAGATGGATTACGCCACCCGAGCCTTCGCCCCCGCCGCCCGCAACCTGGAGAAGCTCCGGCAAGATTATCCGCTCACCCCGCTCCTGCCGCAGGCGGCCTACTGGGCCGCCCGCACCTACTTCGACCTCGACAACCCGACCCTCGCCTGCCGCTGGCTGGCCGACGGCATGGCGCGCGCGCGGGAGAACCTGGAGCTGCAGAATCAACTGGGGTATCTGTACCAGCGGTGCGATATGAGAGCCGCGGGCAGCGGGGCAGGGAGGCAGGGGGGCAGGGGGGCGGATACGATGGGCGGAAATAGGGACTCGGTGCAGACCGTTCCGGCCAAGCCGGCACCGGCTGATACGAGTCGTGCGGTGGAAACGGTGGCGGGCCGTGGTTCGGACTCTCTGTCCCGCCGCCCCGCTGCCCCGCTGCCCCGCTTCAGGGTCCAGATCTCCGCGGTCGGCACCCCAGGCGCCGCGGACGACGTCGCGACCAAGGCCGAGGGGCTCGGCTATTCGGCGGTCATCGTGCGCGAGCGCGGGCTTTACAAGGTGCGGGCAGGTGCCTTCGCCACCCGGCAGGAGGCCCAGGCGGCCGCGCAGAAGCTCAAGGCGCAACTCGGCGGCTCGCCGTTCGTCGTCGCCGAGCCCTGAACCAGGTCGCCGATCATTCGGTGTCTACGAAGCGACGCACGATGAGGCGGCTCGGGGAAGGCCGGGCAACCTCGGTGAAGCCGGCGGAGAGAAAGGCCGAAGGGATACCGGGGTGGGCGAACACGGCGGGGATGGGGCCGGAGCGCGGCTCGACCGGATAACCCTCGACGATCCGCGCCCCGAGCGACTTGGCGTAGGCTGCGGCGCCCCGCAGGAGTGCTACACTCACGCCCCGCCGGCGGTGGGTGCGGGCGACGAAGACGCAGACGACGGACCAGACCGGCTGTTCGTCGACGGGGCGTAAGGTGCGCGCGCGTTCCAGCCGGGTGAACGCGGCGCGGGGCGCCACGGCACACCAGCCGATCGGCTCCTCACCCGCGTAGGCGATCACCCCGGCCGGCTGCCCGGCGCCGAGCAGGCGGCGAAGCTCCGCCCGGTTTCCCGCCCCCTTCTGCCTCTCGTACTCGGCCCGCGGCAGCCGATACCACATGCACCAGCACCCGCCGCACGCCCCGCGTGCGCCGAACAGCCGCTCGAGGTCGTCCCAGCATTCCGAGGACGCGGGCTCGATCTGGATCATGGACGACATGGGGCAAGGGTAACGCGACGTCCGGCGGTCGGCTACCGTCGCACGCCGTGGGCGCGACCCCCTGCTCGCCCGGGCTTCGATCGCAGCTGCGCAGGTCCCTCGCTGCGCTCGGGATGAGGTGGGTGGGCTGTTTCCACCCCCCTGCCCCCTTGCCCCCTTGCCCCCCTGCCCCGCTACCTCGCTGAATTAAGATTCCGCCATGCACCCTCCCACAATTCGCGCGCTCCCGCCGGCCATAACCGGGGCGCTGCTGGCGGCCGGAATCGGCACGGGGTGCGGCGGTGCCACCCGCCCGGCCGCACTGCCCTCCCCAGCGGCCGCGGTAGACGAGTGCGTGCTCCGCGCTGGGAACTCGACTGAAGCGGGAGAGGTCCAGGTCGCGGTCACCGCTCGTACGGATTCCCTGCTCTTCGCGCGCCACCGGCTCGCCACCCCCATCCGGCTGGACTGCATGGGGCGGCGCCGGCCTGGGCTCGCCTCCGGGTGGACCGGTGACTCCGGCGGGCTGGCCTGGACCCTGGTCCTTACCGATGCGGGGGCGGTAGCCGAGAGGTGGCAGGCCCAACCACGGGCCGCGGCCGCGCTTCGCTTCGGGGGCGTCGAGTCGGTCGTGCCGCTGGATGAAAAACGGCTGGTGGTGACTTTCCGCGCGCCGCACGACTCCCTTCCCGACCTGTTCGCCGACCCGGCGCTCGGCGTCGCGCAGGACAGCATGACGGCCGTCGTGCTCCGCCCCATGCCTTTCAGCGGCGACGCGCGTGATGCGATCGATCGCGGTGCCGGCGTGATCCGAACCGCCGATCCGAGGGCGCTGGCGTACGCCGCCGCGCGCGACGGCCTGCTGACGGTCCCTCTGCCCTGGGACCGCACTTACGCGCTGGTTCTTCCCGCCCGCAGCTCGGGCCTCGGCCCCATCGTCGGAACCGACACCCCGGGCTTCCGCGCGGCGCTCGCCAGTGGCGCCGTTCGGGTCGAGGCGCGTGCGGCGGAGCCGCCCTTCTGGTGGGAAACCGACCGCTGCCCACCGGCGGCGCCCCAAGCGTCCGGTCCGGCGCGGTCCTCCGCGGTGCTCCACTCCCGAGGCGATCCCGTCGCCCGCGCTCTTGCGGAGCGCCTGGTGGCGATAGCGGAGAGACCGAACGCGGTCGTACGCGGGGTCGAGCCGTCCGAGCTCAGCACGGCGCTGAGCGCCGGCACCGACCTGGGGTACGTCGTCGCGCTGCCGCGACGCGCCCTCGTGCCGTGCCGCGAGATCGCGGGCTGGCCCCCGGGAGCGACCGCCGTGGCCCTGGTCGATACCCGGGACCGGCTCATCGTGCGCCACGGTGTGCCCCCGCTGGAAGTGGAGTACGATGGCGCGATCCGGCCGGTACCCTTCCGGTGAGTTTCCGCACCCGGCTCTTTCTGGCCTTCGCCTTCGCCGTCGTGCTGCCGCTCTGCGCGCTGGCGCTCGGGGTGCGCGGTGAGATGGAGCGTCGTCTGGGGGAGGAGTACGCTCGGCGGGTCTCCGGGACCTTGGAATCGCTCCGGGGCGAGATCGCCCGGGAAGGAGCCGGCGCGGCAGAGCGGCTGGCCGCGCTGGCTTCCGATCTGGAATCGGACAATCGGTTTCGCCTCGCGATGGTGCGAAACGATCCCGCCGCGCATCGGGAGCTGCTCGACTGGGCGGGTGCGGCGATGCACCTCTCCGGACTTTCTCTGCTCGAACTCCAGGACAGCTCGGGGCGCATCCTCAGCTCGGGACACTTCCGGAACGAGTACGGCCGGATGCGGCCCGAGACACCCCGGCTGCTGGCGGCGGCAGGTCGCACGCCTATGCTCCTCAGGGCCCGTACCGCCGAGGGAAGCATCCTGGCACTCGCCCGCCTTGACTCATTTGCCCTGTCCGGCCGCCGCTTCGCCTTGGTGGGCGGCGTGCCCGCCGACCGGCTGCTCCGACCGGCCGCGGGCGACCCCGATCTGAGCCTTCGCCTGGCGCTCCCCACCGAGTCGCCGGCCGCCGCCACCACCGGCCAAGCAATGGGTGACCTGGCGCTTCCCTTCCTCGACGCCGCCGGCGGGGCCGCGTCGCCCGACACGGCGAGGCTCGTCGTGGTCCAATCAGGGGCGACGCTCGCGGCAGTTCGGCGGAGCCTGGACAGATGGTTCCTCGCCGCGCTCGGCCTCTCGACCGCCCTCGGGCTGGGCACCGCGGCGTGGCTCTCGGCCCGAGTAAGTCGTCCACTTCGCGAGCTGGCCGCACAAACCGAGGCGATCGACCTCGACCGGTTGGACCACGAATTCCGCTCCGATCGTCACGACGAGATCGGCGCCCTCTCCCGCGTGCTCGGCGCGATGACCGCCCGGCTCCGCGCCGGCGCCGCCCGACTGCGCGAGGCCGAGCGCCGAGTCGCGATGGGCGATCTCGCCCGGCAGGTGAATCACGACATCAAGAACGGCCTGGCCCCGATCCGGAACGTACTCCACCACTTCGACGAGGTGGCGCGAGACCATCCCGCAGGCTTGGCGGAGGTGTACGGCGAGCGGCGGGGAACCCTGGAGTCCAGCGTAGCCTACCTCGACACGCTGGCCCGCAACTACGCCCGGCTCACGCCGGCAGTGGGCCGCGAGCCGTGCGACGTCAATGCGGTCGTGGGTGAAGTGGTGCGCGCCATTCCTGCCGGTCGGAGCGCGGTCCGCGCCGAGACGGCGGCCGACCTTCAGTCCATTCCCACCGATCGGGTAGCGCTCCGACGCATCGTGGAGAATCTGGTGGGGAATGCGGTGGACAGCGTCGCGGCGGCCGGGGGCAGCGTCGTCGTCTCCACCGGCTCGGTCGGTCGGGGCGGATCGCCAGGTGTTCGGATCACGGTCGCCGATACCGGGCCCGGTATGACCCGTACCCAGCTCGACCAGGCGTTCGATGACTTCTACACGACCAAGGACGGTGGTACCGGACTCGGTCTGTCGATCGTCCGCCGGCTGGTACTCGATCTGGGCGGCGCGCTCCGCGTGGACACGGCTCCCGGGGAGGGAACCCGGGTAACGGTCGAGTTGCCGGCGGGAGTCGGGGGAGAGCGAGGATGACTCTCGTCCTGGTGGTGGACGACGTGGCGCCGCTCGCGGAGCAGTACGCCTACGACCTCAAACGGATGGGAGGATACGAGGTCGTGACCGCGGCCGACGGGCGCCGGGCTCTCGAAACCCTTGCCGCGTCCCCGGTGGACTGCATCCTGCTGGACTTGGAGATGCCGGTCATGGACGGGCTCGAGGTGCTCCGCGCGCTCGAGCGGAAAGGAAGCCAGGTACCGGTCATCGTCTACACCGGGACCGGCGACTTCGACCGCTGCGTGCAGGCCATCCGGCTGGGCGCCTACGGATTCATCGACAAGGCCGAGCCGATGCCGCGGGTGGTGCACGAGATCGAAAGCGCGTTGGAGCGCCGCCGGCTTCGGTCGGAAGTCGGCACCCTGCGCCGGCAGCTTGGCCGGGAGACTTCGCTCCTCGGAAGCAGCGGTCCGCTGGTGCAACTCCGGGAGACGATCGCGCGGGTAGCGCCGGTGCCGAGTCCGGTGCTGGTGCTGGGCGAAAGCGGGAGCGGCAAGGAGCTGGTCGCCCGGGATCTGCATCGTTTCGGCCCCCATCCCGCGGGGCCGTTCATCGCCATCAACTGCGCCGCGTTGCCCGAGAGCCTGGTCGAGAGCGAGTTGTTCGGCCACGAGCGCGGCGCCTTCACCGGTGCCATCGCCACCCGAAAGGGAGCTTTCGAGTCAGCCGAGCGGGGCACGCTGTTCCTCGACGAGGTGGGCGAGCTCCCGCCCGCGGCCCAGGCCAAGCTGCTGCGGGTGTTGGAGGATCGGGTGGTCACCCGGCTCGGCCAGGCCAAGTCGGTCGCGGTGGACGTTCGGGTGGTGGCGGCGACCAATCGCGACCTCGAGGCTGCAATTGCGGACGGCCGGTTCAGAGAAGATCTGTATTTCCGGCTCAACGTCCACGTGGTGCGGGTGCCCCCGCTGCGCGAGCGCCTTTCCGATGTCCCCGCGCTCGCGGATCTCTTCCTCACCGGCACTTGCGCCCGGTTCGGCTTCCGCAAGAAGAAGATCGCTCCCGAGGCCCTCGACCTCCTGATGAGCTACGAGTGGCGGCGGAACAACGTCCGCGAGCTTCGGAACACGGTGGAGCGAATGATCATCGCCGCCGACGGGGAGGTCATACAGGCGGAGCATGTGCCGGCCGACATCCGCGCCGCGGGCGGCCCGGCTGGGCCACGATCGGCCGATGGCGCCCGGACGTTCCAGGAGCTGAAGGCCGAGGCCGAGCGCCGGATCATCGTCAGCGCGCTGGAGCGGCACGGGTGGCACGTCACCCGCACCGCCGCGGAGCTGGGGCTGGCCGACCACGCCAGCCTGCTCAAAATCATGCGCCGCCATAACATTCGGAGGACCGACCCGCCAGTGTCCTAGCGGACACAAGCCCACTATCTCCAGCGTGTGCACTTGGACACGCACCATCGGGATCGATCATCTCTCAGCGATGCTATGGCTCTACGGCGCTTGATGTTACGCATCAGCTCCGCCACTGGTCCCCACTTTGCCACTCCTGTGTCCACCAGAATTCTCCGCGCCACGGCGCA
Organism: Gemmatimonadales bacterium; assembly: GCA_013813145.1. Lineage (GTDB taxonomy): Bacteria > Gemmatimonadota > Gemmatimonadetes > Gemmatimonadales > GWC2-71-9 > CAVVWJ01. Next base: position 1,088 of record JACCSE010000101.1, on the reverse strand, counting down.
CAACCACAGGAGGAGCAGATGTCATCCCCGATCTACCGCTTTCCGATTGCTGTCGCCGCGCTCATCGGCCCGCTGGCCCTGGGCTGCAACGGCCCTGACCGTCCCGCCGCCGCCAGCCGGTCGAGCTCGGTTCCGGCCACCCCCGCCGCGGGGACGGTCGAATCCGGCACGGTCGCTTCGCCGGTGGTAGACGCGACTGCCCCGGCCAACGTCTCCTATGCCGACGCGGAGACCGCCTTCCAGCAGGGCCGGTACGCCGAGGCCGCTGAGCTGTTCGCGAGCTACACCGCGAGCCAGCCAGACAACCCGTGGGGTCACTACATGTACGGCCTCTCGGCCTGGAAGTCCGGGGCGCCCGAGCAGGCCATCGAACAGTTCGATGAGGCGCTCCGGCTCGACCCCAATCATCGGAAGAGCCTGCTCAACTCGGGCCGGGTGCTTCTGGAGACCAGCCAGCCGCGCGAGGCGCTTTCGCGGATCGAGCGCGCCCTGGCGATTGAGCCGCTTTCGAGCGAGACGCTCCGACTCCTCGGCCGCGCCCGCCACGAGCTGGGCCAGGTACCGGAGGCGATCATTACCTACCAGCGCGCCATCGCCTTGGATGAGCGCGACGCCTGGGCGATGAACAACCTCGGCCTGATCTACCTCCAGCAGGGCCGAAGCGACGAAGCGCTGCCGCCGCTGGCCCGTGCGGTGCAGCTACGGAGCAACGCACCGGTCTTTCAGAACAACCTGGGAATGGCGCTGGAGCGCTCGGGGCATACCGCCGCGGCTCGCCACGCCTATCGGGCGGCGGTCGAATCGGACAGCACTTATGCCAAGGCCGCGGCGAGTCTTACCCGGCTGGGCGGTCCGGTGAACGACTCGGTCGCCGATTCGGCCCAGACCGTAGATCTCGCGGCGCTCTCGGGCGAGTTCCAGGCGGAGATCGAGCGGTGGAGGGATACCACGAGCAGCGATTCGGTGGTTGTGGGGGAGATGGTGAGGGATACCGTCTCAGAGTAATCCCGGTCTGATCGCTGTCATCCCGAGCGTATGCGAGGGATCTTGCGGGGCCGAGTTCGAGCCATTCCCGCGAAGATCCCTCG
>JACCSE010000298.1 GCA_013813145.1 Gemmatimonadales bacterium | reverse complement strand
GATGCCTGATCAGCGAGCTGGGCAGCACCGCCAGGGCGGCGCAGACGTAGTTCGGCAGGTAGGTCCACAGATAATGCACGCCGCGCGGAGGCGGCGGGCCGACTCCGGGGCAAGATCGTCCGGAAGGGGGTCTGTCGGGGGCGGCGGCCCGGTAGTAGTGGGGCGTGAGTGCGGGCGGAGAAACCCAGCGTCGCTCAAGTCTCGTGCGGCCGGTCGGAGATGACTCAATCTCTCGCCCGGGCCACAATTTGCCAATGGGCTCGCATCTTGACTGGCCCTGTTGCCGACCCATCTTTCTGTGACCGCTGCACGCCAATTCCCAGAGGAGGTGGAACGTGATGGAGACCGGTCGCCCGCGCCTGGCACGGGTGAGCGAGCATCCGGTCGTCAGGGTGGCCGCCTACTACGTGCTCCTCGGCGCGGCCACCGCACTGCTATGGCAGATCTTTCCCGGACTCGCCGCGGTCTTCTCGGCTGAACGGCTGGACGCGGTCAACGGGGTCCCCGGCTCAGCCGATCCGCTGGTCGAGGCGCTGAGTGGATCCGCACCCGCTGTAGCACCCCCCATCGCCCTCGCGGTCATCACCGGGCTCTGCATGACCGGCGCGCTACTCCTCATGCTGCCGGTCAGTTGGGTGTACATCCTGACCCGGCAGAAGAAGGGCTTCCGCCAATCGGTGGTGCAGACCCTGATCATCCTGCCGATCGTCGTCGCCGGGGTGGTGTTGCTGGTGAAGAACAGCATCGCGCTGGCGTTCAGCCTCGGCGGGATCGTCGCGGCGGTGAGCTTCCGCAACACGCTGCGCGATACTAAGGACGCGGTCTACATCTTCCTCGCGATCGGGATCGGGCTGGCCGCCGGGGTGCAGGTGATGTCGGCCGCGGCGGTGATGTCGTTCCTCTTCAACGTCGTGATGCTGGTGTTCTGGTATACCGACTTCGGTCGGGCGCCGGCCCACCTCGAAGGACCCCGGGCCGCGCGCCGGCTGGAGCGTTCGCTCGCGCTGGCCAACCGGACCGGCGCCTTCGTCTCCCAGCTGGACCGTGAGATCCTCAAGTCGATGTCGCCCGAGCAGCTCCAGGCGCTGGCCTCGCGCGCGCGGCGGCGGGTGGACAACGGCGTCAAGGCGGGGCTCCCCAAGCCGAGGAAGCCGCTGGACACCGTGCTCCGGGTGCAGACCCCCGACGCCGAGGCGGCGCAGAACGAGGTCGAGGAGATCCTCGCGACCCAGGTGAAGGAGTGGAAGTTCTCGGGCACGCAGCGGGACGCGACCGGGGGCGCCGTCCTCGAGTACCGCCTGCGCCTTCGCAAGGGTGTCCCGGCATCGGCCCTCGCCGGTGAGCTGCGGACCCGTCTGGGCCCGCGATCCACCGGGGTCGAGACGAGGTAATCACCTGCCCGCGTGAGCGACCTCCTCCAGCAGATCCAACAGGTCCTGGGCGAGCGCTACCTCGTGGAGGGGGAAGTCGGCCGCGGGGGCATGGCGTTCGTTTTCCTCGCGCGCGACCGGCGCTACGAGCGCCAGGTCGCCATCAAGGTGCTCGACCCCGAGATCGCCACCGCGGTCGGCGCCGAGCGGTTTCTCCGCGAAATCCGGATCACCGCCCAGCTCCAGCACCCGCACATCGTGCCGCTGCTGGATTCAGGTGAGGCGGGCAGCCTGCTCTACGCGGTGATGCCGTTCATCGAAGGCGAATCGCTGCGAGACCGGCTGATGGCGCGCTCGCGGCTGCCCACGACCGAGGCGGTCTCCATCGCCTGCGAGGTGGCCGACGCACTGGATTACGCCCACCGCCGCGGCGTGATTCACCGCGACGTGAAGCCGGAGAATATCCTCATCTCGAACGGCCACGCGGTCGTGGCGGACTTCGGCGTGGCCCGCGCCATCGGCCTCGCCGGGGGCACGACGCTGACGGGCGTCGGTTTTCCGATCGGTACGGCGGCCTACATGAGCCCGGAGCAGGCCACCGCCGCGGCGCCGGTGGACGGACGTAGCGACGTGTACAGCCTGGGCTGCGTGCTCTACGAGATGCTCGCCGGCCGGATGGCCTTCAGCGGGCCCAACCTCAGGAGCGTGCTCACCCAGCAGCTCACGACCGACCCTCCGCTGATCCACATCTCCCGCCCCGACGTTCCCCCGACCATCATCGACATTGTACGGCGCGCTCTCCAGAAACAGCCGGAGGAGCGATATCAGACCGCGGGAGAAGTCGCGGAAGCGCTGCGCGGAGCGCTCGGCGAGCTGCCCCGCCTCTCCACACCCGTCGCGCAGCCGCCCGTGCCCGAGGCGCGGGGGGACGAGGGCGGGCTGATGTCCCGAGCGGGGCGGTGGCTGCTGCCGGCGGCTCTCGCCGCCATGTTGCTGCTCGGGATCGTGGCCGTGTATCGGGCGAACGGAGACGGCGAACCCGCGGGGCCCACCGGGCCGTACACGGCGTCGGTCGCGGTGCTGCCGTTCGACAACCTCAACGAAGGCGGGGGCGACGACTACTTCAGCGTGGGCATCACCGACGAGATCATCAGCCAGCTCGCGCAGGTCGAGAGCCTGAAGGTGATCTCCCGGACCTCGGTGGTCGCGCTTCAGGGCAGCAGTCTCACGCTCCCCCAGATCGCCGACACCCTCGGCGTGCGCCACATCGTGGAGGGAGCGGTGCGCCGGCAAGGCTCCCGAGTGCGGGTGACGGCCGAGCTGATCGAGGCGGCCAGCGACGCGCATCTGTGGGCCGGAAGCTTCGAGGGCGACCTGGCCGACAGCTTCCGGGTGCAGGAGGAGATCGCCCGGAAGGTGAGCGGCCAGCTTCTCACCAGCATCCGCGGCGTCCGGCCCATGGCCCCCAGCCGGATGCCGGCCGTGAGCGCGGCGTTCGACGCGCTGCTCCTCGGGCGCCACCTCCTGGAGCGGCGGGCGCCCGAGCGACTGGATTCCGCGGTCCGCGCCTTCGAGGCCGCGGTACGCGCCGACTCCGGCTACGCACCGGCGTACGCGGGGCTCTCGGCCGCTCACCTGCTCCACGTCATCTACGGCTTTCCCGGAGGCACTGGCGCGTACGCCGGCACCGCCCTGGCATGGGCGTATGCCGACCGCGCGGTGGCGCTCGATCCCCAGCTCCCGGACGGCTATCTGGCGCGAACCGACGCGCTGCTCGTCGGACTCGCGCCCGCCGGGGAGGTGACAGAGGCTCTGCGCACGGTTCGGCAGCTCTTGCCCGGCTCGGCCGAGGTATTCATGTCGGCCGCGCACGCGCTGGAGCACGTGGGGCGGTGGGACGCGGCGCTCCAGCAGGCGCAGCGTGCCCTGGCGCTCGATCCGTTGTCCACCGGGCTCCGCCATTCGGCGATCACCGTCGCGTTGGGGGCACGGCGCTACGATCTGGCGCTTCAGGAGGCGAGGCGCGCGACGTCGCTGAGCTCGGAGGATCCGATCGCGGCCGTGCTGCTGGCGTACGCGCTCCTGTTGGGCGGCGACGCGGTTGCCTGCGCCAAGCTGCCGCTGGGGCTCTGGCTGGGCACGAGGGCGATGTGCTTGCACCAGGCGGGACAGACCGCGGAGGCGAAGGCGGTCGGCGACTCACTCGCTTCACGGCTCGATGGGGGACGCTACGCGAGCACGCACCAGTTCGCCGACATGGCGGCCTACCGTGCGTGGACCGGCGACGCCGCCGGCGCGCTCCACTGGCTGGAGCAGGGCGCTGAAGTGTCGCCCATGATTCACTACTGGCACCTGGAGTCGGGGTTGTTCGACCGGGTCAAGGGGGACTCGAAGTTCGCCGCCGGCGTCTCCCGCCTGGAGAACGACGTTCGGGCACGGGTCCAGGAAGCGCGCGACCGGCTGGGAGACCGGCCGGAATGAGCGAGTCGCCCCGGCCCGAGGTGAAGTGGGACGTCGCCTCGCCGGAGCGGCTCCGGGAACTGATCGCCGCGCCGCTTCCGCTCGGACTTCGTCGCGGGCCCTCCCGCCAGGGATTTCATCGCGACATCTACTACGACACGCCCGACAGCGCACTCGGCCGGCGGGATGCCGTCTGCCGCTTCCGGCTCGGGGCGGACGATCGCCGAGTGCTGACGGTGACGCTCGGCTCGCCGCGGGAATGCTTCGCTTCGCCGGTCACCGAGCTCGACCTGCCCGCGGCGCTTCGCGGCGACAGCGAGGCCGCCCGCCGACTTCGTGGCCTGGTGGATCCGGCGACCCTCGAATTGCTGGCCGAGCTGGAAGTGGAGCGGACGGCGAGCGAGGCGGGCGGCCGGTGGCCGTGGAGTGGGCGGTTCGAACTGGTGTACGACGCGGTGACCGTCCGCCGGGAGGGGCTCTCGCGCGGGTTCCAGGAGCTCAAGATCCGGCGGCTCGGCGGCGGCCGCCCTACCCTGGACCAGGTGGGCGCGGCATTCCACGGCGCGGCAGGGCTGCGCCCGATCCGGGAGACCAAGCTGGCGCGGGCCGAGCGGCTCCAGGCGACGCTCGAGGGCGAGGCGATCGCCCGCTCGTTGGGCAGCGGGCGTGCCGTCACCATCCTCGCGCTCGACGGCGGGTGCATCGCGTTCCGGCGGGACGGCGAAGGGTTGACCCTTCCGGTCGCCGATGGGCAAGGCGAGACGGCCTCGCGACACCTGCTGCGGGACACCTTCGGCAGTGCGGTGGGCGATCTCGCGCTGCTCGGCACGGCCGCGGGACGCGGGAGTGGGCGACTGCAGGAAGTCTGGGTGGTTCGGCGGGTACGGCTCGACGGCCAGCTCTCGGGCGAGATCGAGTGGCTGCCGCCGGCGGAGGTGATCGCGCGGGCGGGGTCCTTCGAGCTCCGGGATCCGGACACCCTGGCGGCGCTCGCGGTCGCGATGCGCTCGGAGTTGTTCCGGAACGGCGAGCCGGTGGCCCCGGCGCGGCGCTCGCGTCCCGCGATGCCCCCGCCGGTTTCCGCCGAGGAATCGGCACTTCTGCTGGACCCGGATCTCAGCACCCTCGAGTTTCAGGGTCGGGTGCTGGCGCTGGCCGAAGCCCCGGCGACGCCCTTGCTCGAACGGCTCAACTTCCTGGCCATCGTGAGCGCGAATCTCGACGAGTTCTTCATGGTGAACGTCGGAGCGCTCAAGCGTACCCGCGGCGCCGAGGACGAAGCCCGGCTCGAGGCGATCGGTATCCGGGTCCGCTCGTTGATGGCGCGACAGGAGCAGGCGCTCGGCGAGTGTCTCAGTGAACTCTCGGCCGCGGGCGTGCGATTGCGAAGCTGGGGCGAGCTGGATGCCGGCAGCCGGACATTGCTGGAGGCCCAGTTTCAGCGCGAGATCTATCCGCTCCTCATCCCTCGCGCGATCACCGTGAGCCCGGGCTTTCCCGTGGCGGTGATGCCGCAACTGACGCCCCTGCTCGCGGTGGTGCTTCAGGACGCCGGCGCCGCCGCGATGCACTTCGCCTACCTCCGACTGCCCGAGCGCATTCCCCGCCTGCTTCCCATCCCACAGACCTGCGACCTCATTCCGCTGGAAGAGGTGGTGCGCCGGAATCTCCATCTGCTCTATCCCGACCGGCGGATCGAGGGCTCCTGGCTCTTCCGATTGACCCGAGCGGCCGAGCTCGACCTCTCCGATGAGGATGCCGGCAACCTGCTTCAGGCGGTCGAGGAATCGGTCGGGCGCCGCGCGCGGAACGCCGTGGTGCGAGTGGAGGTGGAGCACTCCATGCCGCAGCCGGTGCGGGAACGGCTGCTCTGGGAGCTCCGCTTCGAGCGCGGCGCCGACGCGGGAGCGGTGCGGGAGAGTGACCTGGTGGACGTGAGCGGACTGGTGGACCTTCGCGCGGTCCGAGAGCTGACCGGCTGCCCGGTGGCGGGCGGCCGGTACCCGGAACTCCAAGGGCGGAATCCATGGCCGGCGGACCGCGAGCTCTGGCCCGTGCTCCGGGAGCGGGATGTCCTGGTTTATCACCCGTACGATGGGTTCGGCGACACCACCGCGCGCTTTTTCTCCGACGCCGCGGACGATCCCGCGGTCGAGGCGATCCGGCTCACCCTGTACCGGGTGGGCGATCGCTCGCCGATCGTGGATGCCCTGCTGCGCGCGCTGGAGCACGGCAAGGAGGTCGTCATCTTCGTCGAGCTGAAGGCGAGATTCGACGAGACCCGGAACGTCGGTTGGGTGCGGCGGCTGGAGGAGGCGGGCGCGGCGGTGGTGTACGGGGTCGTCGGGCTCAAAAATCACGCCAAGGTCGGCCTGGTGCTTCGCCGGGAGTCCGATGGGCTCCGCCGCTACGTGCACGTCTCGACCGGAAATTACAACGCCACGACGGCGCGGTGCTACACCGATCTGGGCCTCTTCACCACGGACGAGGAGATCGGGGCCGACGTCCACGATCTCTTCAATCAGCTCACCGGATCGAGCCGGGCGCCGTCGGGCAGCTTCCGCCGTCTCGCCGTCGCGCCGGAGACGTTGCTCCCCTGGCTGCTGGGCTGCATCGCGCGCGAGGCGGGCCACGCTCGCGCCGGGCGCCCGGCCCGGATCCGAGCGAAGCTCAACGGACTGGCCGACAGCGAGGTGATCCGCGCCCTGTATGAGGCATCGCGGGCGGGAGTCTCGATCGATCTGGTCGTGCGCGGGTTGTGTACGCTGCGGCCGGGGCTGCCGGGACATTCGGAGCGGATCAGGGTGCTGAGCCGGCTGGGAAGATTCCTGGAGCACGCGCGGGTGTATCACTTCGGAAACGGTGGAGCGGACCAGTACTACATCGGCTCCGCCGACTGGCGGCCGCGGAACCTTCGCCGCAGGATCGAGGTGGTGGCGCCGGTGACAGACCCGGACGCGCGCGGGGCGCTCGACCGGCTGCTGGAGAGCGAGTTATCGGATCCTGAGGCGTGGCGGCTCCGGGCGGATGGGGGGTACGAGCGGGCACCACAGGGAACGGTGAACGGTCAATGGTAAACGGTGACCGGGGCATCTCGCGAGGGACCCCGTTCGCCGTTCCCGGTCTACCGTTCACCGTCCCCCTCCCACCTCACAAGCTACTTCCGCACCGTACCGCGAAGTGGCCGCAGAGCTTGAATTTACCCTCTAACCGGGCGATCTTTTCCTGCTCTACGGGAACGGGACGCATGATCAAGGTCACCGCGGTACAGCCGGAATCCATCGCCGAGGAGCTGGGGCTCCGGGAGGGGACGGAGCTTCTCTCCGTCAACGGGCGCGAGCTGGACGATTTCCTCGACTGGGAGTTCCTCACCGCTGAGGAGCAGATGCTGCTCCACGTCCGCCAACCGGACGGCGAGGAGATCGAGTTCGACATCGAGCGGCCGCTCGGTGAGGCGCTCGGCGTCTCGCTCGAGCCGGCGCGGATTCGCCGCTGCGCCAACCGCTGCGACTTCTGCTTCGTCGACGGCCTGCCGGACGGGTTGCGCGACGTGCTCTACATCCGGGACGACGACTACCGCCTGTCCTTCCGCTACGGCAACTTCGCCACGCTGACCAACCTCAAGCCGAAGGACGTGCGGCGGATCATCGAGTATCGCCTGTCGCCGCTCTACGTCTCGGTGCACGCGACCGATCCCACGGTGCGCCGCTATCTGCTTCGAAATCCCACCGCGCCGGAGATCCTGCCCCAGCTTCGACACTTCGCCGAACACGGGATCCAGTTCCATACCCAGATCGTGTTGTCGCCCGGAGTGAACGACGGAGCCGTGCTGCGGCAGACGCTGGGCGATCTCTATGACTTTGGGCCGGCTATCGTGGGGTGCTCGGTGGTGCCGGTGGGTCTCACCGAGTACAGCAAGCACCATCTGGTGCGCGAGCCGACCGCCGACGAGTGCCGGGCGGCCATCGCCTCGATCGACGAACGGGCCGCCATCGCCCTGACGGAACGCCGGATGCACTGGGCGTTCGGCGCCGACGAGCTGTACGTGCGCGCCGGCGTCGAGCTGCCTCAGGCCGAGATCTACGACGGCTTCGATCAGGTGGAGAACGGCGTGGGCTCGGTGCGCTGGCTGCAGCGCGAGGTTGAGCGCGGCGTAGAACAGCTTCAGGGCTGGACCGGACGGCGTATCGGCGTCGTCACCGGCACCGCGATGAGCCGGCTCATGCCCATGGTGCTCGAGCCGCTCGCCCGCGCCACCGGCGCGTCCTTCGAGTTGATACCGGTCGTCAACACGCTGTTCGGCGCATCGGTGACCACCGCCGGCCTGCTTCCCGGTACCGCGCTCCAGGGGGCGCTCCGCGACCGGCGCGATCTCGACCTCGCACTGCTCCCGGGCGAATCGGTGAACGACGATGGGCTCTTCATGGACAGCATGCGCCTCGATCTGCTCGCGGCCACGGTCCCGGTGGAAGTCCGGCTTTCCAAGAACTTCATCGACGCGCTGCAGCTGTCCGCCGCTGCATGAGCAAGCCGACCCTCGCCATCGTCGGCCGCCCCAACGTGGGCAAGTCTACCTTGTTCAACCGTATCGTGGGCGGCCGGCCGGCGATCGTCTCGGACCAGCCGGGAACGACCCGCGACCGTCACTTCGGCGACGCCGAGTGGGCCGGCCGCCGCTTCTGGATCGTGGATACCGGGGGGCTGCTCCCGGAGTCGGATGAGGCGATGGACCGCGCCATCCGCCGCCAGGTCGAGTTCGCGCTCGCCGAGTCCGACGTCGTGCTGTTCCTGGTCGACGGGAGGGAGGGCGTGCATCCGGTGGACCAGGCTATCGCCGAGCGACTGCGCCGGGCGGGTCGGCCGGTGCTCCTGGCGGTGAACAAGCTGGACGACCTCGAGCGGAGCACGGCGCAACTGGATTTCTACGAGCTGGGTCTGGGCGAGCCCTTGGGTGTGAGCGCGTCGGTGGGGAAGGGGAGCGGAGACTTGCTCGACGCGGTGGTAGCGCTCCTCCCGGCCAAGGATCCGGCAGAGGGCGAGGAGGCGATCGACGTCGCGGTCGTGGGCCGGCCCAACGTGGGCAAGTCCTCGCTGGTGAACCGCCTGCTGGGCGAGGAGCGTCACGTGGTGGCCCCCGAGGCGGGGACCACACGCGACGCGATAGATTCGCTCTTGCGCTATCGAGGTAAATTCCTCAACTTCATCGATACCGCAGGTTTACGTCGCCGAGCTAAAGTAGAAGATGATCTGGAGTTCTACAGCACTCTCCGGACCGAGCGCGCCATCGAGCGGGCCCAGGTCTGCGTGCTGGTGGTCGACGCCGTGCTCGGGCTGCACAATCAGGATCTCAGGATCGCCACCGAGGCGTGGGATCTGGGTGCCGGCCTCATCCTGGTGGTGAACAAGTGGGACCTGGTGGAAGAGAAGGACGCCAACACGGCGCGCCGGGGCCAGGAGGAGCTGATCCGGAAGGCGCCGTTTCTCCAGTACGTGCCGTTCGTCTACGTCTCGGCGCTCACCGGACTTCGAGCCCGCAAGGTGCTCGACCTGATTCTCGAGGTCGAGGAAGCCCGGGAGCGGCGGATTCCCACGGCGGAGGTGAACAAGGTGCTCGCGTCGCTGCTCGAGCGTAACGCGCCCCCGCAGAAGCCGGGCGAAGAGGTGAAGCTGCTCTACGCCTCCCAGATCGACACGGCGCCACCGACCTTTGCGATCGTGAGCAACCGGCCGCGCGACGTGCCGGACTCGTACCAGCGCTACCTGGTCCACGGCTTCCGGGCGGAGTGGCCGTTCACCGGCTCGCCGCTGCGGCTCAAGTTCACCAGCCGCGGCGAACGGCGAGGATGAGTGCCGCGGTCGGCTGGCTGCTCGCGTCCTACGTCCTGGGTGCCGTGCCCACGAGCTATCTGGCGGGGCGCCTCTTCCGCGGGATCGACCTCCGGGAGCACGGGAGCAGGAACCTGGGCGCGACTAATCTGTATCGCTTGCTCGGTTGGCGGTTCGCGGTTCCGGTGGGGCTGTTCGACGTTGCCAAGGGGGCCATTCCCGTGCTCGTCCTCGCGCCCCGAGTTTCCGACTCGCAGCTCTTCGGGCTGGCCTGCGGACTCGCCGCCGTCGTCGGCCATGTCTTCAGCGCCTTCGTCCGGTTCCGCGGGGGCAAGGGGGTCGCCACCGCCGCCGGCGTGATGCTCGGGCTCACGCCGGCGGCGCTTGGCGTGGCGGCGCTGCTGTGGGCCGTGCTGGTGTTCCTCACCGGATACGTGTCGGTGGGAAGCATTGCCGCCGCGGCGGCCTTTCCGGTGGCAGTGTATCTGCTGGAGCATCCCGACCGGCCCGAGGTCCTGTGGATCGACGCCGCGGTCGCCGCCGGCATCATCTGGCTCCATCGCGCCAACATCCGGCGGCTGCTGAACGGCACGGAGAATCGCTTCGGACGCCGGGCGGCGCACGCGCCCCGCCCGTGAGCGTCATCGCGGTGCTCGGCGCGGGGAGTTGGGGCACGACGCTCGCCGATCTGCTCGCCCGGAAGGGCGGCGGGGAGGTGCGGCTCTGGGCCTTCGAGCCGGAAATCGTCGCGGCGATCAACCGCGAGCACCAGAACCCGGAGTTTCTCGCGGGCGTGCCGCTCGCGCCGAACCTGCGCGCGTTCGCCGATCCGTGCGAGACGGTAGCCGGCGCCGCCATAGTGGTCTCGGCGCCACCGAGTCACGTGCTGCGACAGGTGCTGGGTCGGGTCCGGGACGCGGTACGGCCGGGAACCCTGGTGATCAGCGCCACCAAGGGAATCGAGAATGACTCGCTGGCGCTCATGTCCGCGATCGTCGGCGAGTGTTTGCCCGAGGTGAGATTCGCCGCCTTGTCGGGGCCAAGCTTTGCGCTCGAGGTCGCGCAGGGACAGCCGACCGCGGTCGTGGCCGCGGCCCGGGACGAGGCCGCCGCTCGCGATGCGCAGCGGGTATTCGCCACGCCGAGCTTCCGGGTCTACTCCAACGACGACGTCATCGGCGTGGAGCTGGCGGGGGCGCTCAAGAACGTCATCGCGATCGCGGCCGGCATCCTCGAGGGACTCGGCCTGGGCCACAACCCCCGCGCGGCGCTCATCACCCGGGGCCTCGCCGAGATCACCCGGCTCGGCGTCGCGATGGGCGCGGATCCGCTGACCTTCGCGGGGCTGGCCGGAATGGGAGACCTGGTGCTCACCGCCACCGGCGGCCTGAGCCGGAACCGCGGCTTGGGCCTCGCGCTGGCGCGGGGGGAGACGTTCGAGGCGTACCGGTCGGCCCACCGGAGCGTGGCGGAAGGGGCCAACACCTCGCGCGCGGGCGCGGCGCTGGCGAAGCGGATGGGTGTCGAGATGCCGATCACGCAGCAGGTCTGCGACGTGCTCTTCGGCGGCAAGCCGCCGCGGGACGCGGTCCCCGAGCTGATGACGCGCGAACTCAAGTCGGAGCAGTGGAGATGACCACCAGCCGCCCGGTCCAGGAGTTCTATTCCATCGGCGAAGTCTGTGCCCTCACCGACCTCAAACCGCACGTGCTGCGCTACTGGGAGAGTCAGTTCCGCTTCCTCAACCCGGCCAAGAACCGGAGCGGCAATCGGGTCTACAAGGGCCGCGAGGTGGAGCTGATCATGCTGGTGAAGCACCTCCTCTACACCGAGAAGTTCACCATCGACGGCGCCCGGCAGCGGATCGACCAGTACCGGCGCACCGGCGAGCTCCGCACCAGCGCCCGCAAGGCATTCGAGGTGGAGCTGGCGGCCGAGGCGCGCGCCGCGATCGAGGATGTGTTGAGCATTTTGGAAGGGCGCGCGCCTGCGGGGCAGTAAACCACGTGGGCCTTCCCCGCTGCCCCCCTGTCCCGCTGCCCCGCTGCCCCCCTGTCCAGTATCTTCCCGCTC
>JACCSE010000277.1 GCA_013813145.1 Gemmatimonadales bacterium | reverse complement strand
GTGCTCCACCGTCGTGCGGAGCGGCTCGACCGCGCCGATCAGCTTCCCGTTTTTCACATCCGACAGTTGGGCCTGCAGGATTAAGCTGTCGCGGTCACGGTAGATCGACCCGGTTACGACAAGGCTGGCGCCGGTCTCTCGCGCGAGCACGCCCACCGGATCAGGCCCACCTAAGCTGCTTCCGGCGAGACGGCTGGCCGCGAGTGCCGTGGGCGTCGGCACGACCTCCACGGCGCCGGTGCGCTGGAGGCCCTCCGTCACCCAGTCCGCAGCCATGATACCCAAAGCGTCGTTGGTTCGGTCGCCGGTCCGGTTTTCGAAACTCCCGACGACCACGCGCCTCGGCGACGCACCCGACTCGTCACCCGGCTTGGCGCGCGGCAGCACTGCGCCGGCGACGGCCGCGACTACCGCCACGCCGGCCAAAACGCCTCGCCGCCATGATCGTGGGGCCGTCACTGCCCGAAGCAAGCGACCGAACTCGGCGGCCCCTGCAACGCGGTCGGCCGGGAGGGGCGCGAGCGCCTTCGCCAAGGCGCGGTCCAGGCGTGGCGGTGCCGTCGGACGGACGATCCTTACCCGCGGGTAGTGACCGGCCAGCTTCTTCGCAGTCACCGATTGGGCCGTGGACCCGCCGAATGGCGGTTCGCCGGTCACCATTTCGTACACCACGCATGCCAGCGAGTAAAGATCGCTTCGCGCGTCCAGATTAGCCGACCCGGTTGCCTGCTCGGGGCTCATGTATGCCCGCGTGCCCAGCACGAACTGCTCGCTCGTCAGACCATCCGGCGACGCCACACCAACCGCATGTGCGATCCCGAAATCCGCGATCAGCACGTGATCCGCCTGGATCAGCAGGTTTTCGGGCTTCACATCTCGATGAACGATGCCCTGGGTGTGGGCATAGGCGAGGGCGTCGGCGATCTCTGCTCCCCAGGCCATGGCTGTGTGTAGCGGCAGCATACCTTCGCGCCCGAGTCGACCCCGAAGGGTTTCGCCTTCGATAAACGGCATGACGTAGAAGAGGGTTCCGCCGACCTCGCCCGAGTCGAAGAGCGGAACGATGTTGGGGTGGACCAGCCGGGAGACGATCTGGATCTCGCGCAGAAATCGCTGCGGGCCCAGTAGGTTCGCGTAGCTGGTCGCAAGTACCTTTACGGCAACTTGTCGCCCATGCCGCAGGTCATCGGCGAGGTAGACAGAGCCCATGCCCCCGGCGCCGATGGGTCTCAGCACGCGGTAGCGCTCGCCTAGGTGGGGGTGTGGCTCCGGAGCAATCAATGACGGCTAGACCGTTGATAGAGGTTGGGGCAAACCCGCGCCGTCTTTTCGGGTGGGGGTTGCGGGTCTCGAGCGCCTCCCGTATACCAAACTGCGGAAGTCCGCACCGCCAAGGTCGCTCCGGTACTCACTCATGACATTCAAGAAGGGGGTGCGAAGTGAAGAAGACGAGCGGTTTGCGTGGTCTCGGTAGACGCGTGCCCGATCTGGTGCTGATCATGGATAGCGATCCGGACATAAAGCCGGAGTTCAGAGTGCAGTGTGAGGTTGAACTCGAAAAAGCAGAGGCCCAAGCGATCTTTGAAGCGCTCTACGACAAGAACAAACCGGTCGGTGGTGTCGAGGACGCCCACCGGCTGATCCGCGAGAAAGTCAAAAACAAGCGTCCGAAGTTCAAGCAGGTCATCGAGCTGGCTTTCGAAGAGGCCGGCAGCCGTCTGAAGCGTACGCGGCAAAGCAAGAAACGGGTGTCTTCGGCCAAGTGATAGCCGGGCTTTGACGAGCAGTCTTCCCTGTGACGGGTGCGAGCCTCGGCGATCAAATGCCTCGGGGGATTCACCGCTCAGCTGCAGGGATCAGGGCGGTGATTCTATTGTACCGCCCGTTCTTTAAACGGGCCAGGCCGGATCGACTTTGTCCGAGGCCCTTGCGAACGGAAAGACCAAACCGCCGCTTCAATCCAATCCACGAGGTCCGTTTACCATGGAATGGCGCTCGGTTCACACCTTTCACCTGAAGAGCTCGCCACCTATATCGACGGACGCCCCAGCCAGCCGGTGCTGCGGCGGCGGATCGTAGCGCACCTGGCGACCTGCGACGACTGCTTCGGAGAGCTGTTGGCTATCCTGCGGTTGATGAAACATGAGCCCGGCGAGCTCGACTAAGAAGCTATCGGTCACTTCAGGCCGAGCCAGCCGAGCCAGTCGGGACCACGACTGCGCGGTTCCGCGCCGGTCGTGGTCAGCGCCGCCGCGAACTCTCCCGCCGTGGCGAACCGCCCCCCAGGCTTCCCGGCGAGCGCGCGCCCTAGCGCGGCCGATACCGCTGCCAGGGAAACGTCGACCGCCTCCAGACTCCGCGCCCGGTACGCCGCCCGCTTCGCCATGATCGCCTGAGGGGTCGGTCCGCTGAACAGCGGCTCGCCCACCAGCATCTCGTAAAGCACCGAAGCCAGCGAGTACTGGTCGCTCCGCCCGTCAAGTGGCGCGTCTCCGGCCGCCTGCTCCGGACTCATATAGGCAGGGCTCCCCACCAGCATTCCGGTCTCGGTGAGCTTGGGCCCCGCCGCCGCATCCACCGCCCGCGCCACCCCCAGGTTAGTGAGCACCGCATTCCCCTCGGCCAGGACAATGTTCTCCGGCGACACATCCCGGTGCACCACCTCGTGTCGGTGCGCATGGTCGAGGGCGCCCGCGATCTCCTGAACCACCCGAATGCTCTCCTCCGGCGGGAGCCGGACGTCGCTAGTCAATCGCTGCCGCAACGACACCCCCCCGATCTCGGGCGAGGCGTACCAGGGACGGCCGCCGACCTCCCCCGAATCCAGCAGCGGAAGAATATGGGGGTGACGGAGCCGGGCGGTCAGCTTGATCTCGCGAAGGAACCGGTCCACGTCGAGCACCGACGCCAGCGCCGGGTGCACCACCTTCAGGACGACCTGGCGATCGTGCCGTAGATCGCGCGCCCGTAATAGCCGCACGGCACCATCGCGCCCGCGCTCGATCTCGTCTCCGATGATATACCGTCCTTCGAGGTCCGCCCGAAGCCGGCCGAGGAAGTCGGCTGGAGCGGGCCGGGGAGCAGGCGGCAGGTCTCGAGCGGGTCCGGACGCCGGGCGAACAGGCGCACCCGACCGCAGCCGCTCCGCCAGCACCGCGATCGCCGGATCCGGGCCGGCGTCCAGCTCCTCTCGAATCAACGCCTCGTGCACCCGGGCATGGCGGAGCGCACCGGCCCGGTCCCCAGCCGCCGCGAGCGCCTCCATCAGCGCCAGGGCGACCGCGGAATTGAGCGGCTCCAGCGTCGCCAAGCGCCGCCACCAGCCGACGGCGGATGCGAGATCATCCCGCCGCGCGGCCTCGCGGGCGAGAGCCTCGAGCAGGGCGGCAACGCCCCGCCCGCGGGCCGAGCGGATCTCCTCCACCCAGCGCTCGAACTCCGGCGCGCCCCCGACGTGAAACCCGTCGAGGAAGGGCCCCGTGCCGCCCTGCAAGCGGACCTTGGGGCGCGTCCAGCAGGGAGTGCACATGCACCAGGGCGACCTCGGGGCGCAGCGCGCGGGCGACCTCGATCGTGTAGTGGTTTGTGCTCCCGGCGTAGATGGTCCGGAAGATCGCTGCATGACCCGCGGCGATCG
>JACCSE010000168.1 GCA_013813145.1 Gemmatimonadales bacterium | reverse complement strand
TAGTTGTTGGACCCCTGGCCCTCGAGCGCCGGTGTCACGTCGGACGGGCCGGTGGAATCCACCCGGTCGCAGGCTGAGGTCAGAACGGCCAGGGACAAACAGGCGAGCGCGATCCACTTGGAAGTGCGACGGACATTGGGGTACCCTTTCAGGCTGACGGTTTTTTCCAGGGACACCGTCAATCTGGAAGACGGGTATTCTGGTCATAAGGTCCTTTTTGCGACATTTAGGGGCCGTTTTGCGACATTTTCTCCTCGCCGCCGTCCCCGCTGACCGTATTTTCCGCCTCCGCACCCTGGATCCGGACCGTTTCCAGTGGGTTTCGGTCAGTAGCTGGCCCGAGGCGGTCGAGGCCATTCGGGGGAAGCCTGTGGACATGGCCGTCGTGGACCCGCTGCTTGGCAGCGGGGAGCCGCGGCCCCACGGTATTGAACGCCTGCGGCAGTTCTTTCCCTCGCTTCCCCTCCTGGTCTACACCGACCTCACCCCGGCTAACGCCGGCGTGCTCCTTCAGCTTGGCCGGGCGGGCATTCGAAAAGTGGTGGTCCACCGGTTCGAGGATGCCCCCGGGGCTCTCCGCAATGCCATTCTCAACGAACTGGAGGAGAGCGCGTCCCAGCAGGTCATGCAGGCGCTCGAAGCGACGTTCCGGGAGCTGCCTCCCGAGCTGCACGACGCCCTCGAGGCCATGCTTCATGCCCCGGGCGACGGGCCGACCGTGACCGCCCTGGCCGAGCGAGCCCAGCTCACCCGGCGGACCTGCGAACGTTGGTTCACCAAGGTGGGGCTCCCCTCGCCGCGCACCGTCATGGTCCTGATCCGCCTGCTCTATGCCCACCGGCTGTTGCTCGATCCGGGATATACAGTCGAGGACGTCGCCCTCAAGCTCGGCTACAGCAAGATCAAGACATTTCAGATGCACCTCCGCGAGGTGTTCGGCCTGACCGCCGGCGAGCTCCGAGTCTCGCTCTCCACCGAAGAGGCGCTTGCGGCGGTGACCCACCGCTATTTCACGCCGTTTCGGCAGGTCGCGTCATGACCGCCCGGATTCTCGTCATCGACGACGAGCCCGCCCTCCGCCGGACTCTCGAGCGGGCGCTCCGGAGCCTCAGCTACGATGTGGTCGCGGTCGGCGACCCTCATCTCGCGTACGAGCTGCTCGACGCGGGAGAATACGATCTTGTCCTGCTCGACATCCATCTGCAACAGATGTCGGGCGATACCTTCTTTCTCGCGCTGGTCCGCCGCTGGCCCCGGCTGGTGCAGCGGGTGGTCCTCATGACCGGGGATCCCTGGGCCGTCAAGAGCGATTGGCCGGCCGAGCTGCGCCGCCATCCCGTGCTCTCCAAGCCGTTCACTCTGGACGTCCTGGCCAAGGCGGTCGGGACGGCGCTCGTGACGGCCGAGGGGAGCGGGCAGCAGCGCAAACGGAATGGCGGATGACGGCTGGTCTGACCCTTTCCGCACCCCCTGACCCACTCGCCACCTTGCGGGAGTATCGAAGCCTCGCTCCTTGGGGCCTGCGTGACCTTGCGGCGCTCTCGGGCGGGATCCTGGACGCCTCGGGCGTGGTCCCGCTCAACGCCGCCGCCCGCGCCCGGCCCAGCGAGCGGACTATCCGCTTCTACGTGGCGCGGAACCTGGTCAGCCCTCCCGACGGCCGCGGGACCGCCGCGGTCTACTCGTACCGTCATCTGCTTCAGGTGCTCGCGATCAAGCTGCGTCAGATGGAGGGCGCCACGCTGGAAGCGATGACCCGCGAGTTCTCCGGGCTCACCGGCGATATCATCGAGCGCCGCGTGGCCACCACGATCGGTCCGGGGCTCCCCCGGCCGGACCGGCTTCCGCTGCTCCAGGGTCCGGGCACCGGCCGCGGCCGGGTAGGGCGCGCGGTACTCGGCTGGCTCGCCCCGGTCGAGGGCGCGGCGGCCGGGGGATCGGTCTGCCGCCGGATCCCGGTCACGCCAGGCATCGAGGTGCTCATCGACGAGCAGCACCCCGCCATACGTCTGAACGGGGACACCGCTGCCATCGCCGAGGCGCTCCGCCAGGCATTGGCGGCCCTCATCCCCTCCTGATCTCCCCTCGCCGCCGGAAGGTCCGCCCATGACCACGATCGTGTTGCTGGTGGCCCTCGCTCTCGTCGTCCTGTGGGTTATCGGGGCTTACAACGGCCTGATCGCGCGGAAGAACCAGGTGATGAACGCGTGGAAGCAGATCGACGTGCAGCTCAAGCGGCGGCACGACCTGATCCCGAACCTGGTGAACACGGTAAAGGGGGCGATGGAGTTCGAGCGGGGGACGCTCGAGGCGGTGATCTCGGCCCGCAACAAGGCGGTGAGCGCCACCGGCGTGCAGCAGACCGCCCGGGCCGAGGGGGAGCTGACCCAGGCGCTCGGCCGGCTCTTCGCGCTGACCGAGGCGTACCCGGAGCTCAAGGCGAACCAGAACGTGCTCCAGCTGCAGGAAGAGCTCACCAGCACCGAGAACAAGGTCGGCTTCGCCCGCCAGCTCTACAACGACGTCGCCACGCAGTACAACACCAAGCAGGCCACCTTTCCCACGCTGCTCGTCGCCGGGCTGGCGAAAGCGCAGCCGGCAGAGCTGTGGGAGATCGAGGATCCGGCGGAGCGGGGAGTGCCGCGAGTCGACCTGTCGCTGCCGAAGCCTTAGGCCAGGACACCGGTGACCGAGGACGCCAACCTCTTCGCCCAACAGGAATCCAACCGCCGCCGGTCGGTCTGGCTGATCATCGGCTTCATCCTGTTCTTTGCCTGGGTCGGGTTCGGCGGTGACCTTGCCTTCGGCCTGCTGACGGCCGATACCCCGCCCGGCGGCTATCGCCACGTGATCCCGGCGATCGGGATCGTCACCACCATCGTCGCAGCCGGGATCTGCTGGTTCTCCTGGCGCCACGGACCGGAGCGCGTGCTGTGGGCCACCGGGGCCTGGGAGATCGTAGAGCCCGCCACCCCGGAACAGAAACAACTGGTGAACGTCGTCGAGGAGATGGCGATCGCCTCTGGTCTCCCCAAGCCCCGAGTCTGGATCGTCCCGGACGCCGACCCCAACGCGTTCGCCACTGGTCGCGACCCTGCATCGGCCAGCATCGCGGTGACCGACGGGCTGCTCCAGGCGCTGAGCCGCGATGAGCTCCAGGGCGTCGTGGCCCACGAAATGGCCCACGTGCGAAACCTCGACGTCCGACTCATGACCCTGCTCGCCGGGATCGTCGGCGCGATCGCGCTGATGTCCGACGGCATGGGCCGCATGGTGCGGGGCGGAGTTCGCGTGGGAGGATCGGGCGGGCGGCGGAGCGGTGGCGGGAAGGGTGGTGGCAACCCGCTCGGGCTCATCGTTTTGGCGCTCTGGCTGCTCACGCTGATCGTGGCGCCGGTCATCTCCCGACTGCTCGCCGTATCGGTGAGCCGAAAGCGGGAGTTCCTGGCCGACGCGACCGGGGCGCAGTTCACCCGCAACCCACTGGCGCTCGCCTCCGCGCTGGAAAAGCTGGCCGCCGCCCGGACTCCGACCCGGACCATCACTCGCGGCGCCGCCCATCTCTGTATCGTGGACCCCGATCCCGGGCTCCTCTCCGCGCGGCAAGGATTCCTGGCGGACGTGCTCGCCTCCCACCCCCCGATCGCCCAACGGATCATCCGTCTTCGCGGAATGGGTTACCAGCAGGCCAAGCGGCAAACCCCGGCCGCCGCCACGGGCTGACTTATGCGCTACCGGGAACTTTCACCGCCCCCTGCTCTCCGCCCACTGGTGCATCGGTTCTGGACCCTGCGAGGGCCGGCCGGATGCGGTGACACCGAATTCCAGCGAGCGATGCCGGATGGCCGGCCGAGCTGAGCGGCGAGCAGGTGGACGACTCGATGGTGATGACCGGCGAGGAGAAGGGACCCGGCGGGCAGGTCAGGCAGGTTCGGGTGACGATAAAACCGGACGGGGCCGGACGGGTGCGGCAGACCTGGGAGCGGATCAAGCCCGACGAAGCCAGCGGCCCGGAGGATCCGGTGCTGGTTTACATCGCTAGGTGATTGCCAGTGGGGCGGGAGGGTTGTTCAGCGGCCCCCGACGACCTCGATGATGTCGTTGGTGAAGG
>JACCSE010000153.1 GCA_013813145.1 Gemmatimonadales bacterium | reverse complement strand
ATCCATCATTCTCAAGCCTCGCCCCGATCCGCTAGAGTGATACGGTTTCTGGTCGTCCTGGGCTGCCTTTGCGCATTGCCCGGGGTTCTCACCGCACAGACGGACACGACGGCGCCAGGGTTGCGGCTCGGTTTCGACCAGCCGCCGCTCTCGTTGCAGCAGCCGGCCGTCCTTCGGGCTCCCTGGTTGGGCGCGCCGCAGGGCGCCGGCACGCTGTACGCCGCCTCGTTCGACAGCGCCGTCGGCGCCGCTCTCATCCGCGACCGGGCGAACCGTGCCCTCAGCCACCGGCTCCTGGCCCTCTACGGCGTGCCGGTCGAGGAGACGGCCGCGACCGAGGGCGAGGAGGAGCCACCCCGCCGGAATCTGCTGGGTCTCCCGTCCAAGTATGCCGACCTCCAACTGGACGGCCAGGCACGGCTGGAGGTTCGCACCGATCGAACCCGGGAGGAGCGCTGCAGCCCGGCCCTGTCGCTCGATCCCAGTTCCGGCTGTCGGGGCCAGTTCAAGGCACCGAGCCTGGACAACCAGGTCAACATCCGGTCCAGCGGGCTCCTGGGCCAGCGGGTCCACGTCAACGTGGACTTCGACACCGAGCGGGAATACTCCGGCAACAACGACATCCAGATCTACTACGAGGGACTCCAGGACGAAATCATCCGCCGCATCGATGTGGGCACCGTGGTTTTCCAGCCTCCGCCCTCCCGTTTTATCACCGCCGCCGTGCCCGCCAACAACTTCGGCGTCAACGCCACCTTCGAGTTCGGCCCAATCCAGTTCCAGACGCTGGCGGCGACCCAGAAGGGAAGCGTGGTGGCCGAGCGGACCTACTCCGTGGGGCAAACCACGAGCCAGGCGCAGGACCGCCAGGTACGCGACCTCGACTTCGAGAGCGGCCGGTTCTTCTGGGTGGTCGATCCCGACAGCCTGCCGGGCTACCCGGCGCTCGACATCCTCAATCTCGACCCGAACCAGCTCGCCCCCTCGTACCGTCCGACCGAGATCCGGGTCTACCGCTACCGGGCAGCCAGCGGAAACAGCGGGATCAATCCCAATCTGGGCGGCATCTACGCCACCGGGCGGCGCAGCGACGGCGCGGGGACGCCGGTGGGCCCGGTCCGGTGGGAGCTGCTCATCCAGGGCCGCGACTACTACCTGGATGCTTCGGGGCTCTGGATCGCTCTCGGGACCAAGCTGGACCAGAACGACTATCTGGCGGTGAGCTTCCGGACGGCGGACGGCGGCACTGTCGGGACCTTTCCCGAAGTGGATCAAGGTCAGGGGTCCGGCGACGTGCTGGAGTTGATCGTCCGCCCGCTCCAGGAGCCCGGCGAGCCCACCTTCCGGCACGAGATGCGCCAGATCTACCGGGTGGCAGGCGCCGACCTCGAGGCCTCGACGCTGTCGGTCGGGATCAGCCTGAACCGGTCGGAGCGCCCGCTGTCGGGGGCTTCGGAGACCTATCTCCAGCAGCTCGGACTTGCCCTGCCGAGCAACCCGACGCTCTTCGACCGGGTGAACCGGCTCTTTCCCCGCACCCAGGATCTCGAGGCGGCCAGTCAGGTGGTGCGGGACGCGTACGTCGTCTTTCCCCACCTTACTCCGTTCGCCGACCCGGCGCGGCTCACTCCGGCCGAGGCCTCGGACTCACTGTACCGGACGCCGCTCTATCTGGTTTTGAATCAGGGGCCCCCGGCCAAGTTCACCCTGCGGCTCCAGTACGACGCCGCCGGCGGGGGGGACCGGTCGACCCTCAACCTCAACGCCCTTCAGGTGCGGGAGGAGAGCGAGCAGCTCTACGTCGGCGGGCGGCGGCTGGAGAAGGGGGTGGACTACAACATCTCCTACGATCTGGGACAGGTGACGTTCCTGAACCCCGACGCACTCTTCGGCCAGGGGTCGGCTCAGGTGACGGCGCGGTTCGAGGAGCGCGGGATCTTCGCCGTGGCGCCGACGACGATTCTGGGGATGAGTACCCGCTACTCGCTCGGCGACGTGGGCGCGGTGAATGTGATCGGGATGTACCAGCGCGAGCAGAGCGCCTTCACCCGGCCCGCGCTCGGCTTCGAGGCCACCGCCAACCTCATCGGCGGAGTCAACACCGAGCTCCACTTCAAGCCCCAGGCCATCAGCCGATTCCTCAACAGCCTCACGTCCAGCCCAGCCACCGCTCCCTCGCTGCTCGACGTCAACGCGGAGTACGCCTTCACCAGTCCCGACCCCAACCGGTCGGGGGAGGCGTATCTGGAGGAGTTCGAGTCGGAGGCCGGCTTCCAGGTGCCGCTGCGCGAGGCGCAATGGGAGTTCGGCAGCGCGCCCCAGACCGCGGCCGGGCTGGAGGATATCGGGTTCGGCAGCGGATTCCTCCCGGAGGACGCGGTCGCGCTCACCTGGCAGAACCTGGTGCCGCGCGCTCCCGGCGACCCCAATCCACTCGAGCTGCGGCCGCAGGACATAGACACGCTGATCCGCCTGGCCGGCCGCGGCGAGGCGCCCGAGCCGGTCCTGTTCCTCACCCTGCACGCCGACACCGCCGGCGGCATCGTGCAGCGGAACAACGCGTCCAGATGGAGCCAGCCGCGCCGCGACTTCGCCCCCCGCTGGCGCTCGATGGTGACGGCGCTCAGCACCACCGGCCTCGATCTCACCCGCGACGAGTTCCTGGAGTTCTGGCTCTTCCAACCGGTCGGCGAGCCGGCCGACTCGGCGGGGGTGCGGCTGGTGGTGGATCTCGGGACGGTGAACGAAGACGCCGTCGCCATCGCCCCCGACACCTTGCAGGTGAGCGGGGCGGACACCCTCTTCACCGGCCGGCAGTACGTGGGCCTCGGCCGGATCGACACCGAGCGCAGCGACATCGGCATCTTCAACGCCGCCGTGGACGACATCGGGATCCTCAGCGACCGGCCGGACCAGATGTTCGAGCTCGGCGTGGGTCCGATCGGCGAGCTGGCGCTCTGCAGCCGCGAGCTGGGCTCGACAGTACCGGTCTTCCCCTGGGGCGACCTCAGCAGCCGCTGCACTCGTGGCAACGGCGTGCTCGACACCGAGGACCTCGACGGTGACCAGCTCCTCAACGCCGAGGGGACCAACGAGAACGTCTTCCGCTACATCGTGGACCTCGCGGCGGACAGCTTCTTCGTCCGCGAGGGCGTCCGGTCGACGGACGCACAGGGGCGCTCGGCGGTCTGGAAGCTGTACCGCATCCCGCTCCGGGCGCCGAACCAGGTGATCAACACGCCGAGCCTCCGTCTGGTGCGGCAGCTCCGGATCACGTTCGCAACCCCGCAGGACACCGGGCAGCCGGACATCGCGGCTCGCCTCGCCATGGCTCGGCTTCGGTTCGTCGGTTCGCCCTGGACCCGGCGGTCCGACACGCCGATCCTGGGGCTCTCCGGAGCCGTCGGGCAGCCGAGCGGAGAGGTGTCCGTCTCGGTCATCTCGACCGAGAACCGCACCGACCTGGGGTACGAGTCGCCGCCGGGAATCGTGGACGACGTCTCCCGCCGGGGCGGCGACCGGGAGTCGGGCGGCACTCAGATCAACGAGCGGTCGCTCAGGATCATCGCCCGCGAGCTCCGCGCCGGCGAGCGAGCCGAGGCGTACCTCCGCTTTCCCGCCGGGCCGCAGAACCTGCTCACCTATCGCACGCTCCGGGTCTGGTTCCGCGGGCGGAACGCCGGCTGGGAGGAAGGCGATCTCCAGGCGTTCCTCAAGATCGGAAGTGATAACGAGAACTTCTATCTCTACCGGGCCGGCGCCAGATCGATTACCTGGGAGCCGGAAGCGGTCATCGACCTGGAGATCTGGCGCCGTCTGCGAGCCGACCTGGAGAACCGCTGGCTCACGGGCCAGCAGCCGTCGGGCTCTGCCGAGTGCGGGACCCAGAATCCGCAGGCGTACGTGGCCTGCGAGGGGCCCTACCTGGTCCACCTCGCCGATCCGGGCATCAATCCGCCCAATCTGGCCGCGATTCAGGAGGTCTCCGCCGGTATCTACCGGATCGCCGAAACCGTGACGGCTCTGGAGATGGAGCTTTGGGTGGACGACATCCGGCTGAGCGATCCGGTGTCTCAGACCGGCACCGCGATGTCGCTGGACGCTCGGCTCGCCGCGTCCGACGTCGCCAACTTCAGCGCGGCGTATGTGCGGCAGAACGGTCAGTTCCGCCAGATCAACCAGGATCCCACCTACCGGGGCACCGACGTCATGCAGTTCGCCGGCAATGTCCGGCTGGAGCGGTTCCTACCCACATCGCTCGGGCTGGCGGTGCCGCTCAACATGACGTATGCGCGCACCGGGGTGAATCCGGAGCTGCTCACCGGCACCGATCTCCGGGGCGACGCGCTGCCGGGGCTCAGAAAGCCGGAGTCGTGGAGCGCCACCTATGCGCTTGCGGTACGGCGGAATCGGCAGGGAACCAACTGGCTTACCCGCGGGCTGGTGGATCCGCTCTCCTTTCAGGCGAGTCTGACGCAGGGTAAGACCCAGAGCGAGCTCTCCCTCGCCACCGCGAATGCCTACTCGCTCAACCTGAACTATCTGCTGCAGCTCCGCCGCCGGGGCTTCCGGCTGCCGCTGGGCGGTCTAGTGGACAACCTGCCCGACTGGCTCAGTGGAGGGGAACTGGGCAAAGCGCTGGGCCGGGCGGACATCAGCCTGGTGCCCTCGAGGGTGCGCCTTACCAGCGGACTCGATCGCAACGAGGCGAACACAACGGCGTTCCGCCTGCCGGTCGCGCGAAGCGACGACGCGCTGCTTCGGCCGACGCTGGCGCTCACCCATCTGTGGCGCAACTCCGCCGGGCTCACCTGGCAGCCGCTCGGCATGCTCAGCCTGAGCGGCGATCTCACCAGCACGCGGGATCTTCGGGTCTATCCCGACTCGACGCCGATCGGCCGCCTGGCCTACGCCGAACGGGAGTTTCTCATCGGGATGCCGGTCGGAGTGGAGCGGGACCGCAACCTCACCACTACTCTGGCGCTCACCCCGGCGCTCGCGAGCTGGCTGCGCCCGCGGCTCCTCAGCAGCAGCGGCTTCGTGCTTTCCCGCACGCTCACCAGCCGGGAGCCGGTCCGGGCCGGCGGCGACAGCGGCGCCTTCATCCTGCCGCAGACGCTGAACAACAGCCGGTCCAACGAGCTGGGCACCGCGGTGGACATCGGCCGGCTGCTGCGGCTGGTCGCGGGCGACAGCAGCCGGATCGGCCGGTGGTTCGGGCGGATTCGGCCGCTCGACGTGAGCACCCGCCTGGTGCGCACGTCGACCTTCGACCTCACCGCCTTCGACCCGAGCCTCAAGTATCAGCTTGGGCTCGGGAACCTGTCGAACTTTCTGGGACAGGAGGACGCGTCGGCGATCGGCGCGTCCGAATCGCGAACCGCGGCGCTCAGCAGCGGCGCCGACCTGCCGCTTGGGTTCACCTTCACCCTCTCGCACGCCCTCACCCGAACCACGCGATTCCAGCGGGTCAGCACCGGCTTCGTCGAGATCGAGACCCACCAGCGCGAATGGCCGGTGGGCAACCTGCGCTGGAGCCGCACGTTCCGCACCGGGCCGTTGGCCCTGGTCGCCGTCGGCACCACCTTCCGGCAGCGGGAGGGGAGCTCGGTTCAGGGGAACCGGTCCGGCGCTCCGGCGCTCAGCGCGATCGAGTCGTCGGCGATCACGCCCGACGTGCAGGTCAGTCTCCGAAACGGCATGGCGTTCACCGTGGGCGTCAACTCGCTCGACCAGGTGAACGAGTCCAACGGTAACCAGACGCAGCTCGACCAGGATGACCTCACCGGATCGTTCAACTATGCCTTTCGGCTGCCGCGCTCGGTGAGCCCCTCGCGGAAGCAGGTGCGCAGCTCGTTGAGCCTGTTCTCCACCAGCGCCCGAACCTGTCTGGAACAGGGAGATCAGACGACCTGCCTGATCATCTCCGACGTCACCCGCCGAGAGCTGCGCGGCGGCCTCGATACCGATCTGCTGCAGACCATCAGCGCCGGCCTTCAGGTCGGCTACTCCCTGAACGACGCCCGCCACCTGAACCGGCGCACCTCGCAGATCTCGATCATCGCGTCGTTTCAGTTGTCGCTGTTTGCGGGAGATTATCGGTAGCGGGGCAGGGGGGCAGGGGGGCAGGAACAGC
>JACCSE010000148.1 GCA_013813145.1 Gemmatimonadales bacterium | reverse complement strand
GTGGCGAGCGCGTTCTGGAGCGACTGCTGGAGCATGTAGCCGATCCAACCGGCCGTGCCGGCGACCAGGATGCCCAGCGGCAGCGGCTCGACCGTGCGCCGCGCCGACTCGTTGCGTACCAGCTCGTCGCCGACCTGGGGCCCGTTGCCGTGCACGATGGCGATCCGCCAGTCCTGGCGCGCGAGCTCCACGATGGGGCCGACGCTCTCCCGCGCATGGCGGAACTGATTCGCCATCGTGGCCGGCTCGCCCGACCGCGCGAGCGCGTTGCCGCCGAGCGCCAGAACCGCGGTTTTCGCGCGCTGCAAGCTAGTCCCGGCTTCAGGGGCGAGCAAGCTCATGATGCCGCGGTGTCCGCGGGAAATCCGAGCGCTCGCCGCAGCCCGTGCCAGGCTCGACCGAATCCAGTCCAGTCGGCCGCGCGAAGCGCCGAGTCGGCCCGCTCCAGCCAGCGGCGTGCCTCCTCCAGGCGGGTGGTCTGCGCGGTGCCCGGCATGCTGGGGACCGATGCGCCGACCAGGTTGTTCCACGCCTGTACCATGGTACGGCCGGCGCCCATGCGCTCGGGGCCGGATGCGACGCTCACCCAGGCGATGGTCAGCCGCGCCGGGCCGCGGCGGGCGTAGTGGGTCTTGTACGCCACCGCCCCGCCGGCCCCCAGCTCCAGCCGAACCGGCCCTTGCTCCAATTCGCCGCCATCCTCGCTGATGGAATCGCTCAGCGCGTCGAACGAGGCGAAGCGGCTCCATCGGCTCTCCAAGGCGCTCCGGCTGGGCAAGGCCTCGGCGGAATCGAGGCGGACGATGGTGAGCGCGTCGTGTCCCTCCTCGCGGCGTCCGACCAGGACGGCGCTAAGCCGGCGCTCGCCCGCCCGCTCGTAAGTGGCGAAGAAGAGCGGACCCGCGGTGTCGGGGGTCCAGCCGATGTTCTGCCGAGCCCCGGCGGCGGCGTCGGTCGGCCGCCCGCCGAGCGTGCCCGGCTTCAGCGCGCTGATCTCGATCTGCCGAGCCTGCAGCCGGAACAGCTCCAGCGGATAGGGCGCGGCTCGGAGCAACGGCTCCGGCGCCGAGGCGGCCGGCTCCACCACGCCGCGAGAGACGCTGGCCCAGGATTCGGCGAGTGCGTCCGCGCCGGGTCGCAGATATATCCGGGTACCGCCGGTAGCGGCGTCCACCGCACCGACGAACGCCGCCTGAAGGGCACCGATCTCCCCGCCGCGCCAGGTCACCCGCGGTGCCAGCGGGAAGGCGGCGGCGGCGAGATATCCGTCGGCGAGCCAGACCAGATCGCCATCGAGGATTCGGGGGACCGCCGCGCTCCACTTGGCGAAGGGCGCGAGTCGGCCCAGGCGCTCCTCGGGCGAGAGCGCCCAGTCCACCCGGGCGCCGTCCGGAATGGCGCCGAGCAACCCGCCTGCCTGCAGGGCCCACGCCAGCACGACGCGTCGGGGCCAGCCGCCGGCGGGGACGCCCGAGCCCTCGGCGGCGACCCGATGACCCGGGGCCTCGGGACGGAATGCACTCGCCGGCAACTCGACCAGCGGGGCCGGGCCGGGACGCGGAATCGAGTCGCCCGTGCGGTAGAAGAGCGCCTCACCGGTCGGGGAAGTGCGGTCGTCCGCCACGGCGGTGACGCCAAGCCTTCCGCCGGGAAGTATCCGCGCGGTGAGCCATACCGGGCGGCGGTTGCCCTCGGCCGTGACGATGGCCGGCTCGTTCGCGAGCACGGGCGCGGAGTCCAGCACCGAGAGGCCGGCTATCGCATCCGAACTCCAGAGTGACGGCACTCGAGGTGGCCCTGGATCGCCGCTGGCGTCGAGCTCCGCCTCCTCCAACAGTTCGAGCCGGTAGGCCATGCGGTGGAAGCGCTCCATCACGGGCGCCGGCACCGGGGGCTCCCCTTCGCCGCTCATCGCGGGGGGCACCATCCAGTGGCCGACGATGGAGGCGGAGGCCAGCACGATCCAGCCCGCGGCGACCAGCGCGTGGCGGGGGCGGAGCGCCCAGGTCGCCGATAGGCCGGCGGTGGCGAGCGCCACCCCGGCGAGCGGAACCGACACATTCGATGTGGCGCGCCAGGCCGCCAGGTCCACCGGGCCGGCGAGTCCCGCGATCAACTCGTAGGGCTCGAGGAGATAGCCCCAGGACAGCGCGAGCGAGAGGCCAGCGAGCAGCCACCCGAGGTGAGCTCGGGCGTGGTTGTTGATGGCGGGGCGCCCGTCGAGCCAGCGCACCGCGCCCACCAGGAGATAGAGCGCGAAGACCACGCCGAAGGCGAGGAGGACGAGGAAGAAGAAGAATCCGTGGGCGGCCCGCCAGAGGGGAAGCCGGGCGACGTAGAGCCCCAGATCGTGCTGAAGCAGCGGGTCCACCACGCCGAAAGTCACGCCGTGCCAGCCGATCACCACGGCCTCCCACCAGCCGGACGCGCCCGCACCGACGAGGAGACCGAGCAGCGCGCCCGACGCGACGACCACGGTGAGCAGCACACCCGGCGTCAGCGCCTCCCGGAACTCCAGATTGGCGACGTTCCGGCGGACCTGGACCGAACCCACCGCGCGATACACCAGCAGCAGGTGACCGATGAACCACGCGGCGGCGATGAGGACACCGGTGAGATCGATGGTGAGACGGAGCACGTGCCAGTCGGTGAGGAAGGC
>JACCSE010000143.1 GCA_013813145.1 Gemmatimonadales bacterium | reverse complement strand
CCCCCCCCCCCCCCCCCCCCCCCCCCCCCCCCCCCCCCCCCCCCCCCCCCCCCCCCCCCCCCCCCCCCCCCCCCCCCCCCCCCCCCCCCCCCCCCCCCCCCCCCCCCCCCCCATGCCTACTGAGGGAGAACTATGGGCGTAAAGGGACTCGTCACCGGAATGGCGCTGGGCGCGGGACTGGTGTACTTCCTCGATCCTGAGCGCGGCGGCGCGCGCCGGCTACGCTGGCGCGACCGGCTTGGGCCCCCGAGCGACCCCGCCGCTCTTTGGCGTTACGGCTCGCGGCTGGGCGACATCGGCGGGCTGGAGGCGGCCAACCTGATCCGGCGGGCTCAGGCCGGCCCGGGCCCGTCCGACGTGTTGGTCCGGGCCGCGGGCGGCGCGCTGACGTTCTTCGGTCTCGCCCGCCACGGCGCGGTTGCGACCGCCGCCCGCACCATCGGTGCGGGCATACTCGCCAAGGAGGTCGGCGAACGCGCCGCTCGCCGCGGCGACCGGCGTCGCACGGTGGACATTCAGAAGACCATCCAGATCGACGCGCCGGTGGCGCGGGTCTACGAGTTCTGGAGCAGATACGAAAATTTCCCGCTCTTCATGTCGAACGTGCGCGAGATCGAGGATTTAGGCGGCGGCCGCTCGCGCTGGGTGGTGAGCGGTCCGGGCGGGGTGCCGATCGAGTGGCGGGCACTGCTGACCGAGCGGATTCCCGGCGATCTGATCGCCTGGCGGAGCGAGCCCGGCTCGATGCTGGAGAACGCCGGCGTCGTCCGGTTCCGCTCCGAAGCGGGCGGCACCCGGGTCGACCTGCGATTCTGCTATCACCCACCGGCGGGGGGCGCGGGGCAGGCCGTCACCGAGCTGCTCGGGGCCGATCCGCGGGCCAAAATGAACGAGGACCTCGGGCGGCTCAAAGCACTGCTCGAAGGAATCACCAAAAGCGAGGTGCCAAGTGAAGAATCTCGGCCGCAAGTTCGCGACCATGGACGAGGATGAGCGCCGCCGGTTCGCGATGAAGAATGAAGGCGGCACCGATTCGGCGCAGGACGAGCTGGACCTGGAGAACCCGCGGACCTCCGACACCCTCGAGCCGCCGGCCTCCGATACCGACGACGACCTACCCGAGCCGGATGATCGGCCGTAGCCCCACCGCGGCCCTGGTGGCCGCGGCCGGCGCCTGCGCCGTCCTGGCTCTGCGTATAAGGCGGCGGGAGCAGTTCAAGCTGCGGGGCCGTACGGTACTGGTGACCGGCGGCTCGCGTGGCCTGGGACTGGCACTCGCCCGAGAGGTTGCGGCGCAGGGCGCCCGGGTGGCGATCTGCGGCCGCGACCCCGACGCGCTCGATCGCGCTCGGACCGCGCTGGAGCGGATCGGGTCGGAGGTGATGGCGGTGGAGTGCGACGTGGGCGACCGCGCGGCGGTACGGGCGATGGTCGCGGCGGTGTCGCGGCGGCTCGGACCGGTGGACATGCTGATCAACAATGCCGGTGTGATCGAGGTGGGCCCGGCGGAGACGATGGAGGTGGAGGACTACGAGGAGGCGATGGCGACCAACTTCTGGGGGATGCTGTATCCCACCCTGGAAGTGATCCCGCCGATGCGATCGCAGCGAAGCGGCCGCATCGTCAACATCACCTCCATCGGCGGCAAGCTGGGGATCCCCCACCTCCTTCCCTACAGCGCGAGCAAATTCGCGGCGGTCGGGTTCTCCCAGGGCCTGCGCGCCGAGCTGGCGGGAGAGGGGGTCAAGGTCGTCACCGTGGTGCCCGGGCTGATGCGAACCGGCAGCCCGCGAAACGCGATCTTCCGCGGCCAGCACCGCGCCGAATACGCCTGGTTCAGCATCAGCGACTCGTTGCCGGGGCTGACGGTCGGGGCCGAAGAGGCCGCCCGCCGGATCATCGCTGGGGCGCGGCGGGGCGACGCCGAGGTGCTCTTTCCGCTGACCGCCCGCCTGGCGGCGGTGCTCAACGCGCTCGCTCCCGACCTCACCGCCGGACTGGTGGGCCTCGCGGCCCGGCTGCTGCCCGACCCTCCTTCCGGAGATACCGGCCGGAGACAAGGGAAGGAGAGCCGCTCCTGGCTCTCACCCTCGTGGCTCACCCGCCTGGGCGACCGGGCGGCGCGGCGATACAACCAGGTGGCGCCCGCGGAGGCGCCCTGAAAGGACCACAGGATGACATCGAGCTACAACGGAATCCGCCGGAGTGACGAGTGGGAAAACCTGCGCCGTCCCGACTTTGAGGATGACGGGGTGAACGTCGGCCGTACCGAGCGGATGATCTCGGGTGCCGCCGGAGTGGTGCTCGCGCTGGCCAGCCTCCGTCAACGCCGTCTTCGGGCCTTCCTTCTCCCGATCGCGGGCGGGCTGGTATCTCGGGCCATCACCGGTCGCTGCTCGATCAACCGGGCGCTGGGGCGCAACAGCGCCGCCGAGGATCGGGTGAGCCCCGTGGCCAGCCTCGGCCACGGCGAGGGGATCAAAGTGGAGCAGGCGATAGCCATCAGCCGCCCCCGCGAGGAGATTTTCCAGTTCTGGCGCAACTTCGAGAACCTGCCGCGGTTCATGGACCACCTGGAGTCGGTGCGGGTGCTGGACGAGAGTCGCTCTCACTGGATCGCCAAGGGACCCGCGGGAACCAAGGTCGAGTGGGACGCCGAGATCCACAACGAGATCCCGAACGAGCTGATCGCCTGGCGCTCACTGCCCGGGTCGGAAGTGGACAACGCCGGCTCGGTGCACTTCTCGCCGGTCCACAACGACGGTACCGAGGTGCGGGTCATTCTGCGCTACGATCCGCCGGCCGGCAGGGTGGGCGCGGCCGTGGCCCGGCTGTTCGGTGAGGAGCCGTCGCAGCAGGTCGCCGAGGATCTGCGCCGCTTCAAACAGGTGATGGAGGCGGGCGAAGCGGCGACGGCGGTCCGGACCTGACGGCGGCGTACGACTGCATCATCGTCGGCGGTGGGCCCGCCGGGCTGAGCGCCGCCCTGATGCTGGGGCGGTGCCGCCGGCGCGTGCTGCTCTACGATGCCGGCGAGCAGCGGAACGCGCGCTCTCGCGGGATCCACGGCTACCTCACTCGGGACGGCACACCGCCGGCCGAGTTCCTCCGGCTGGCCCACGCCGAGCTCGACGGGTATGAGAGCGTCGAGCGGCGCGAGGGTACCATCCGCGAGGCGACCCGCGCGCCCGGCGGCTTCGCGCTGGTCGCGGCGGACGGCTCCGAGTTCTTCGCCCGAAAGCTCTTGCTCGCCACCGGTGTGGCGGACGAGATCCCCGAGCTCGAGGGGCTCGATCCCCTCTACGGCAAGAGCGTCCACCACTGTCCCTATTGCGATGCCTGGGAATGGCGCGACCAGCCGGTCGCGGTGTACGGCCGGGGCGAGGCCGCCTCCGGCCTGGCGCTGGCGCTCCACTGGTGGAGCCCCGACGTCGTCCTCTGTAGCGACGGCCCTTCGGAGCTCTCGCGGGAGCACCTGGACCGTCTCGCCGACGCGGGCATCGCGGTCTGCGAGGAACCGGTGGCGCGGCTGGAGGGGGCCGAGGGGTACCTCGAGCGGGTGGTGTTGGCCCGCGGCGATGCGCTCGAGCGCCGGGCCCTGTTCTTTTCGTCGGCCCAGCGCCAGCGCTGCGACCTGGCGGAGCGGCTCGGCTGCCGCTTCAGCGAGAAGGGAGTGGTGGAGACCGGAACCTGCGAGGCAACCAACGTTCCGGGCCTCTATGTGGCGGGGGATGCATCCAAGGAAGCGCAGTTCGTCGTAGTAGCTGCGGCGGAGGGGTCCGAGGCTGGGATGGCGATTCACAAGGCACTGCTGGCCGAAGGGTTGCGCGATGCCCGTGAGCCCGATCACCGCAGACCTGCAGCCGTGGCACCTTAATTGGGCGCCACTCGCCCAAAAAGTGGAAAGTAGGTAGAATGGGACCGATCGCCGACTGACCGTAGACCATACCGGCACACACGGAGGTAGGCTTACATGTTCGACCAGCTCACGCAGGGCCTGAGGGAACTCGAATTTCTCTCCCGGCTCGCCCAAGCCACCAATCGCCGCACCTTCCTCCGGTGGTCCGGAGTGACGATGGCAGTCGCGGCGGCCGGCTGCGGCGAAGACGATGACGACGGCAACGGACCAACCGGGCCCGGCACGGTCAGCCCAGCCAACTCGACGGCGGACGTGCCGCCGCAAGCCCCGCCCAACGAGCCGCTGACGATCACGGTCCGCGCCCGGGACGAAACCAGTGCGGATCTGACCACCGGAGGCTCCGATGTGATCGTGGAGGCCACCGGCGCGAACGCATCGGGACCCATTACGGCGATCGACAACGGTGACGGAACCTACACCGCCAGCTACACGCCGGTAGAACTGGGAGACGACTCCATCGCGGTCACCATCGACGGCACCGCCATCGGGGGTAGTCCATTCACCATCAGCATCGTGCCGGAGGTGACCGCGGTTTCCCTCGGCTCGGGCGACATCGGGATCCTGAATTACGCCTTCGCGCTGGAACAGCTCGAGGCCGCGTTCTACACGACGGTCGTGGCGGCCCCCTTCAACGGCATCACGGCCGATGAAACCCAGGTCCTCACCGACATCCGCGACCACGAGGTCATCCACCGCGAGTTCTTCCGGGCCGCTCTCGGCCCCGCCGCCATCCCCGATCTCGCCGTGGATTTCACCAGCGTGGACTTCACCTCTCGCTTCAGCGTGCTGAGCACGGCGCGCACCTTCGAGGATCTTGGGGTCTCGGCCTACAACGGTGCAGGATTCTTGCTTGACAGCGCGGATTATCTGCTCGCCGCCGGAAAGATCGTCTCGGTGGAGGCGAGACACGCGGCGGTCATCCGGGATCTGCTCGAACCCGCCACCGCCGCATTCGCCGGCGATGACGTCGTGAATGAGAGTGGCCTCGACGTCTTCCGCCTGCCCGACGCGGTGCTGGCGACGGCCGCGACGTTCGTCACCACGCCGCTCGACTCTTCCGACCTGCCCCGGACATAGGAGCCCCCATCCATGAACAGCACCAAGATTTTTGGCGCGCTCGATTCCGAGGTCGTCGCGCGGATGGTCTCGCGGCGGGGCGCGCTCATGCAGACTGGAAGGCTCGCCGGGGCGCTGGCCGTCGCGTCGCTGCCGCTCAGTCTCGGTCTCATGGCGAAGAAGGCGTTCGCCCAAGGCCCCATCACGGAAGACCAGCTCGCCGTGCTGAACTTCGCGCTTACCCTGGAGCGGCTCGAGGCCGGGTTCTATGCCCAGGGCCTCGCGGCTGCGGGGCTGGACCTCGGAACGGCGCGGCCCATCTTCGAGCAGATCAGCAAGCACGAGACCGCGCACGTCGCGCTGCTGGAGGCGTTGCTCGGCGCCAACGCGGTTCCTGCCACCACCTTCGACTTCACCGGCGGGGGGGCGTTCAACGACGTCTTCTCCAACCCCACGACTTTCATCACCCTGGCGCAGGGTTTCGAAGATACCGGGGTGCGAGCCTACAAGGGTCAGGCGGGCGCGCTGGCGGCGAGCGCTGAGTTGCTCACGACCGCGCTCCGGATCCATTCGGTGGAGGCACGCCACGCGGCCGTCGTGCGGCGGCTGGCGGCCTCTCCCGCCGAAAAGGGATGGATCACCCTCAACACCCCCACGACCGGGCCCCTCGCGGCGATCTATGTCGGCGATGAGGTAACGACACAGCTCGAGGTGGACCTCCTGCCGTTTGGCAGCGCCGAGGCAGTGTCTGAAGCGTTCGACGAGCCGCTGACGCAGGAAGAGGTCGAGGCAATCGTGGCCCCGTTCATCGGGGAGGAGATCCCGCCGGAGGAGCCGCCGCCGGCCTAGCGGAGCTCAGAACAGGAGCTCGACTCCCAGGCGCACGAGCCGCGGCGGCCCGTAGGCGAACACCGGTTGGGTGTAGTCTCGGGCCGCCGCTGCGTAAAGCGGAAACAGCTCCTCGCGTCCGGCGACGTACCCGTCATTATCGAGGTCGGCGGCAGCGCGGTAGCGGGCGGACTCGAACGGGATCGGGTCAGGGTTGGCCGCGTAGGCCCCCTCCGCCAGCAGGAGCACCGCTCGTCGTCCGGACGCGGCAGGCCAGTATCCCGGCGCACCGCGACGACGTTCCGCCGGTTGAGCAGGTTGCGGATGTCGAGGTAGATGCCGCCCCTGGTGCCGCCCAGTCGGAGCGGCCGCCTGATCAGCAGATCCAGCGACGAAGCCCAAGGCAACCGGGAGGCGTTGGGCAAGCCCACCAGCGAATCACCGGTGCTGTCGCTCATCGAGAACGGCAGGCCGGAGGCGAGGCGCAGGATGACGGCTCCCTCCAGTCCGCCGAGCGGCCGCACGCCCAACACGCGGGGCCCGGCCCGGTCGGGCGATTTCGCGCGGGCGACGGCGGTCACCGTGTGCCGCCGGTCGAAGTCGAGGGGGAACTCGGCGCGGGCCCGGCGGAGCGTGTCGCCGGTGAGCGGATCCACCACGACCAGCCGGTCAGCAGGAACGGGTCGGTGGCCGTCGCCACCGCGTCCTGAAGGGTGTAGGCCACCCGGAAGCCGACGCCGTTCAGCAGGTCTCGTTCCAGCAGGATCTCCGCGCCCTTCACGCTCCCCGCATCCGCGTTGCCGAAGATCGTCGAATCCGGATTCACCCCGAGCGGCACCGAGGCGACCAGCCCGGTGAGTCGCTTCACGTAGACTCCTACCCGCAGCGACAGCGCCTCCCGGGGCCTGACCCGCACGCTGAACTCGTACTGGCTGGCGCGCTCGAAGCCGAGGTCGGGGTTGCCGCGGCGGAACCGCCCGGTCCGGGTGGTGTCGTCGAAGGCCGCGTCCACCAGGAACTGATAGTCCGGCGCCTGGGTGAACCTTCCGTAGCTCGCCAC
>JACCSE010000140.1 GCA_013813145.1 Gemmatimonadales bacterium | reverse complement strand
TTTCCTCGTAAGCCTAGGTCCATAGGATCTCCCCGCTATTTGTCATTCGTCCGCCGCGCTCGAACCATTCCCCGGCAAGATCCCTCGCATTCGCTCGGGATGACAGCACGATCAAAAGTTCGCCGTGACCCCCCCCAGAATCCGTCGCCCGATCACCGACCCGCCGTACATCTGGAATCGCTCCTGGTCGAGGAGGTTGGTCGCGGTGGCGTGGATCCGGAAGTAGTTGTTGACCCGGTAGCCGGCGCTCAAGTTGATGAACTCGCTCGCCGGCACGTAGCCGGTGAAGATGCCGGCCGCCCACTGGTAGCCGTCCACCAGGCGCAGGCTGACGTTGCCGTCGAAGCCCTGCTCGCCGGTGTAGCTCACCGAGAAGGTGGCCTTCTTGCTCGGCGTGTTGGGCAGGAGCTGATCGCCCACCGCCTGCTCCTCCTCGTCCGCGTCGAAGTCGAAGCCGGTAAAGGAGACGTCGCCCCGAACCTCCGGGGTGAACTGGTAGCCGAGGCCGAGCTCGATGCCCCGCTCGGTCACCCGGCCCGCATTGGTGTACGACAGGACGATCGCCCGGCTTCCATCGGGAAGAGTGGCGAGCGCGTTCCCGCCCTGGATCCGGGTGCCGGCCGAGAGCTGAGCGAACCCGCCGAGCAGAACCGGGATCGGTGCGCGGAGCTGAGCCGCCTGCTGGGGCGTGATGAGTCCGCCGGCCTGAAGCTGCTGGATCCGCTGGTCGAGCGCGGTCAGCTCCCCCGAAAGGTCCACGCCGTCGGTCAGCGCGAACGACGGATAATCCGGATTGACGCCCGGCAGCAGATCGGTGACGAAGTTGCTGAGTCGGTTGATGTAGGCATCGGCCGTGACGTACACCTTCTCGCCCAGCGTTCCCTTATAACCGAGCTCCCAGCCGGTCACCGTCTCCACCTCCAGGTCCGCGTTGCCGAGGGCGAGCGCGGGAGTGAGCTGGGGAAAGTTCCACGGGAGGTTGTCGGTGATAGTCAGGCCCGCGAGCGCCGAGGGCGGGAGGCTGGCCCGGATCGCCTGGTAGTACTGCTCGACCCCGCCTTCCAGCGTGCGCGGTGCCCCGGTCGGTGCCGCGACCGGCACCTGAAGGAAAAACTCCGAGTAGTTCGGGGTCTGGAATGCCCGGTTCACCGACAAACGGAACGAGTGGTCCTCGGTCGGGCTGTAGACCACCGCGGCCTTGGGCGAGAACTGGCTCTCGATCAGGTCGCCCTCGTCGAACCGGGCGGCGCCGACCAGGCGCACCTGGGGCACGATCCGGTACTCCACCTGGCCGTAGGCCGAGTAGAGATTGTCGCTCCGGTCGTCGTCGAGCAGGTTCATCAGCGTGCCGGAGGTGTTGACCTTGGTGTTCCTGGCCGAAGCGCCGAAGACCACCCGGCCCCGCTCCTCCTGGAAGTTCCAGTTGCTCTGACCCTCGGCGTGGAGGATGTCCGACCGCTCCTCCAGCGGCAGCCCGGAGGTGAGCGAGAACTGCGGGTCGAGCGAGGTCCGGCTGTTCCAGAAGCCGAACACGTTGAACCGGTCGGCGGCCCAGGCGGCGCGGACGTAGGGCTTGATCGCCTTGTCCACCTGCACCCGGCCGATGCCGGTCACGAAGATCTCGTTTTCCACCCGCGCCGCGCCGCCGTCCACGCTGACCACCGAGCCGTTGTCCAGGTAGTAGTCGAGCCGGCCGGCGCCGTAGACGTTCACCAGCGGGTCGCGGTCGCCGATGGCCTCGCCCGCCGCATTGGTGCTCTGTCCGGCCAGGGGGAGGACTTCG
The DNA here is from genome assembly GCA_013813145.1 of Gemmatimonadales bacterium. Lineage (GTDB taxonomy): Bacteria > Gemmatimonadota > Gemmatimonadetes > Gemmatimonadales > GWC2-71-9 > CAVVWJ01. The sequence continues at coordinate 1,811 of JACCSE010000140.1, read as the reverse complement.
CGATTGGGAGGCACCGGCTCGTCGGTGGCGGGAGCGTACTCATCCTGGAGGGACGTGCCGTCGAGCTCGGTGCGGGAGCGGGAGTAGGTATCGCTTCGGTTGTAGCCGCCGTTGAGCCGCAGGCCGAGCCGGCCGTCCGCGAACACCGAGGCGTGCCGGCCGTCCACCCGAAAGCTCTCCAGCTCGCCGCCGGCGACGGTGAGCCGGTTGCCCAGGATCTCGCGGGCCGTGGGCGTGGTGATGTTGACGACGCCGCTGAAGGCGTTGGCGCCGTAGAGCGCGGAGCCGGGGCCCCGCACCATTTCCACCCGCCCCAGGTCCTGGAGCGACTGGGTGAGGCCATTCCATTCCTGCGAGCCGAGAAAGGCGATGGCGAGGTCGCGGCCGTCCTGGAGCACCAGCACCCGCCGGTTCAGGCTGGAGTTGAACCCGCGGGCGTTCACGTTGAAGTCGTTCACCCCGCTCTGGGTGACATCCACGCCGGGCACCGTCTGGAGCGCGAGCGGGGCCTGTCCGGTGACCGCGGTGCTCTGAAGCACCTGCTCGGGGACGACCGAGATGGCGGCCGGCGCCTCGGTGATACGCTCGGGCGCGCGGGAGGCACCCTCGACCACGATCTCGCCCAACGACACGGCCACCGCCTCGAGGGCGGCGTCGGCGGTCACCGTGGCACCGGGCTCGACCACAACCTGCACCTCGGACGGCCGGTAGCCCAGCCAACGGAAGACGATGGTCTGCGGTCCCGCGGGCACCCGACGCAGGGTGTACTTCCCATCGGTCCCGGTCGCCGTGGTCTGTCCGGTCCCGGCCGCGGTCACCGAGACGCTGCCCAGCACGTCACCCTCGGCGGCGCGGCTGGCGGTTCCGGTGACGGTACCGGTCTCTTGGGCGATGGCGGATCGGATGGGAACGGCGAGAAGGGCAAAGACGACCGTGATACAGAAGAACGAATCTCGGCTCATACCGGCGTCCTCTTGTGGGTGGCGTCAGGTCACGGACGCAGGGAGGCGTCCAGCGTTGCGATGTAGCGCGTCCGTGTCGTCAGGGGAGTATAGAGATTATACGGGGCCGCTACCGGCGCCAAGGGCCGGCGCGGTACGTCATACGTCATCCTGAGCGAAGCGAAGGACCTTGCAAGGGAATGGCTCGAGCTTCGCATGGAAAGCGCCTGCAGCTATTCACCACGAAGGCACGAAGGACACAGAGGGCTCCTCGTCAAACCACCATTCGTCTCATGCCGCTCCGGAAGAGTTCCGGGCTGAGGTGTTGGTGGGTGCACCCTTCGTGTCTTTCGTGCTCTTGGTGCCTTCGGGGTGAACAGCCGCAGGCACTCAGGCTCCGATGGCCGCGCGCAGCACTTCACCTGTAGATCCATCCACCCAGCCCCCGGCCTCAGCCGCAAACGCCGCCACGGCACCGACCACCGTCACCATCGGTGCCTCCAGTCCCTCCCGTTCCGCCGCCTCCGCGATCGTGGCCAGGGTGGCGAGGACGACGCGCTGGTCGGCAGTGGTGGCCGACTGGATGCAGGCGGCCGGCGTGCCCGGGTCCCGACCCGCGGCGATGAGACGGGCGGCGAGCCCGCCGAGTGCGGCGCGACCCATCAGGATCACGATCGTGTCCACGGCGGCCAGGGGGCCGATGTCCACGCTCTCCGCTCCCGCCTGGTGCCCGGTGACCACCGCGAACGAGCGCGCGATCCCCCGCGCGGTCACCGGGATGCCCGCGGCCGCCGGTCCCGCGATCGCGCTCGACACGCCGGGGACGACCGCGACCTCGACTCCCGCCTCCCGGCAAGCTGCCAGCTCCTC